>JAYSQH010000065.1:0-14669 GCA_043721655.1 Phycicoccus sp.
GCGCGTGGGACAGCTACCCGAGAAGGCGCTGGGATGGAGGCTTAGTCGCCCTTGGTCGAGGTGACGTCGGCAACCTTGTCGCGCGCGGCGCCCAACGCCTCGCCGGTCTTCTCAATCGCCGTCTCCACGGCCGACTCGGTCTTTTCGCGGACCAGGGCGATGACCTCTTCGCCCTTGGGCGTGAGCAGGTCTCGTCCCTGGCGTCGTGCGGGAATGGCAACCAGACCCACCACCGCGACGGCGAGCACGACCGACACGAGCATTCCAAATACCAGGACCACCATGTGCCCAGCCTGCGCCATGACCTCACGGATCGCTAGCATGCGCTGCCGGCATTGTGATGTGGATCACACTCTGCGATCCCGATCCGGGTGGGCGCGTAGGTGCCATACCTGAGCATTCCGCCGATCTCAGATGTTCCGCACGTCCCGATCTCAGGCGCTTTGAACGTCCCTGATCCGCTGCGAGACGACCGTGGTCACCCCGTCACCACGCATGGTGACGCCATACAGAGCATCGGCGATCTCCATCGTGCGCTTCTGGTGGGTGATGACGATCAGCTGGCTCGAGTCACGCAGCTCCTCGAACAGCGTGAGCAACCGGCCCAGGTTGACGTCGTCCAGTGCCGCCTCGACCTCGTCCATGATGTAGAACGGGCTGGGCCGCGCCTTGAAGATCGCGACCAGCAGTGCCACCGCCACCAGGGAGCGCTCGCCGCCGGAGAGCAGCGAGAGCCGCTTGATCCGCTTGCCGGGCGGCCGGGCCTCGACCTCGATACCGGTGGTCAGCATGTTGTCCGGGTCGGTGAGGATCAGCCGGCCCTCACCTCCGGGGAACAACCTGCTGAAGACGCCCTCGAACTGGGCTGCGGTGTCGTAGAACGCCTCGGTGAAGACCTTCTCGACGCGCTCGTCGACCTCGCGAACGATCTCCATGAGGTCGCGTTTGGAGTTCTTGAGGTCCTCGAGCTGCTCGGTCAGGAACTTGTGACGCTCCTCGAGCGCGGCATACTCCTCCAGGGCAAGGGGGTTGACCCTACCGAGGGCAGAGAGCTTGCGCTCGGCTGAGCGGAGCCGCTTTGCCTGGACCTCGCGGACGTAGGGACGGCTCGGTGGCGCTCCGCCGGCCGCAGCGGCCTCAGTGTCACCCTCGTGGGGGTCATCGCCGTCAGAGTCGTCAACGTCGTCAGAGTCGTCAGAAGCCCGATCGGGGTCGGCGATCACCGGGACCATCTGATCCGGGCCGAACTCATCGACCAGCACTTCCGGGTCGATGCCCAGCTCCTCGATCGCCTTGACCCGCAACGTCTCGATGCGCAGCCACTGTTGTGTGCGGGCCACCTCGTCGCGATGGACCGAGTCGGTCAGGTCGCGCAGGTCGTCGCCGAGCGCCCCGATCTCGCGTCGGACCAGGGTCAGCGCGGCATCGCGCTCGGTACGGCCGCGTTCGGCGCCGGCCCGCTCCGAGGTCGCCTGTTCAAGTGCGCGAGTCACACTCTGCACCGCGTATGCCGCGCCGCGACCGACCGCGACCGCGACCTCGGCCTCGCGCTTACGACGTTCTCGGCGCGCTGCGGCACGCGCTCGCGCCGCGAGCTCCGAGCGAGCAGCCTCCTCCAGCGACTCAGCACGACCCTTCATGGCCCGAGCCCGTTCCTCACGGGTGCGCAGGCTCAGGCGTAGCTCGGTCTCGGCGGCGCGAGCATCGATGGCACCGCGCTCGAGATGGTCTCGATCGTCGCCCGAGGGCTCTGCTTCGCCTGGTTCGGCACTCGCGTCATCCAGCCGCTCACATAGCGCGAGGTACTCGACCCGGTCGGCGTCCAACGCGGTCTCAGCCGCAGCAATGGCCCGCTCAATGCGCTCGGACTCACCACGCCCCGCTCGGACGGTGCTTCCCAGCTGCCCCAGCCGCTCGGCCACCGCGGCCATCCTGGCGTCGGACTCGTGGAGGCGCTCGAGTGCTGCCTCCACAGCATCGTTGGCAGCCGTCACCCGCTCGGTGGCAGTCACCAGGGCGAACTTGGCCTTCTCTCCTCGCCGGACCGCGTCCTGGATCTTGTCCTGCGTCTCGTCGACGGCCGCCTGGATCTCTATCAGGCTGGGGGCTGAGGCACTACCTCCGCGTACGAAACCTGGCGCGTAGACATCGCCGTCAGGGGTGACCGCCGTGATGCCCTCATTCCGGTTGACCAGATCTACGGCCGTGCTCGAATCCGGGACAAGGGCAACACGATCCAGTAGCTGGTCAATCGCCGGCCTCACACTGGCGGGGCAGGTGACCACGTCTCGAGCCCAGACGATGGCACCGCTCAGCGTGGGCCAGCTGGAGACCTCCGTGGCGGTCGCGGTGGCGCCCACCAGCAGACCTGCCCGACCGGCGTCATGCTCGCGCAGTGTCGCCACAGCGCGTCGCGCAGACTGCACGGAGTCGACCGCCACGGCATCGGCGGCCCAGCCGAGCGCGGCAGCCACGCCGGACTCGTGTCCGGCCTTGACCTGAAGCAGGGCAGCGATCGAACCCGCTAGCCCATGACGCTCGTCCCCGGCGGCAAGGAGTGCGGCGGCGCCGTCCTTACGTCGAAGGTTGAGCTCGAGCGCTTCCAGCCGGGCGACCGAGTTGGAGCGATCACGGTCAGCGCCACGCTCTGCCTCGCGCCACTGCGACACCTCTGAGTCGGCCAGATCCAATGCGGCCGCAGCCTTCTCATAGGCGGCGTCCAGACCTTCTTCGCCCTCTTCCTCCACCGCAACGGAGGCTTCCAGTCCGGCGAACTCGGTCTCGGCCTGCCCTGCTCGCGCCCTGCTCTGCTCGACGGACTGCTGCAGCCGGCCGATCTCCGCCTCTGCGGCCTCGATCCGGCTGGCCCGCGCGCCCACCTGACCGGCCAGCTTTGCCAGACCCTCACGGCGATCTGCGGCAGCACGAAGGAGACGGGTGAGGCGAGCGGTCTCCGCGGCAAACGCGATCTCGATCTCGGTGCGGCGGGCAACAGCGGAGTCGAGCGCATCCTTGGCCTGCACCGTCTCGGCGATCAGCGCCTCTTCCTGAAGGCGGAGGGACGCGGCCTGAGCGCGCAGCTGTTCGGGATCGCGCGAGCGGTTGTCGTCGGCGTCGACCTCGTCCTCAGAAAGCAGCCGGACCCGCTCGCCGGCCAGCGACCCAGTGGACACCAGTCGCTCGCGCAGCGAGGACAGGGCAAACCAGCGTTCCTGCGCGCGGGTGACCAACGGCGCGGCCTTCTGCGCGTCGAGCTCGAGGGCGGCCAGTCGTGAGCGAACAACGGACAGGGCGTCCTCGACCTCGGTACGCCTGGCGATCAGGGCGGTCTCGTCAGCGACCTCCTGCTCAAGGGTGCTGGTCAGCTGAACCAGGTCGTCAGCCAGCAGCCGAAGCCGTGCGTCGCGGGCGTCGGCCTGGATCGTGGCGGCCTTTCGCGCCGCCTCAGCCTGGCGACCTAGCGGTCCGAGCTGGCGGCGGATCTCACCGGTCAGGTCGTTGACCCGGGTGAGGTTGACCTCCATCGACTCCATCTTGCGCAGCGCGCGTTCCTTGCGCTTGCGGTGCTTCAGAACGCCGGCGGCCTCCTCGATGAAGCCGCGTCGTTCCTCGGGGGTGGCGCGCAGGATGGCGTCGAGCTGCCCCTGGCCGACGATGACGTGCATCTCGTGGCCGATGCCGGAGTCGGAGAGCAGCTCCTGGATGTCCAGCAGGCGGCACGCCGTGCCGTTGATGGCGTACTCGGAGCCGCCGTTGCGGAACATCGTCCGGGCGATCGTGACCTCGGCGTAGTCGATAGGCAGCGCGCCGTCGGTGTTGTCGATCGTCAGAGAGACCTCGGCCCGCCCCAGCGGCGCACGGCCGGCGGTGCCGGCGAAGATGACGTCCTCCATCTTGCCGCCGCGCAGAGTCTTGGCGCCCTGCTCGCCCATCACCCAGGCAAGGGCGTCGACGACATTGGACTTGCCCGCGCCGTTGGGACCGACGATGCAGGTGATTCCGGGTTCAAGCTGGAGCGAGGTTGCCGACGCGAACGACTTGAAGCCCCGTAGGGTCAGGCTCTTGACGTACACGTGCGATGGGCTCCTCTGGCGCGGCGGTGAACGGCCTCACTGTACCGGCGAGAAACCCCCGAGGCGGGGATTGCGGGCGACGGGGCGTTGGCCCCGAGGTATGCCCAGACTGCCCAGAAACCTCAGTGGACGGGTTGTCGGACGTTCCCGACGTCTGCACGCTGGTCTTCGCGCCTGTCTTCGCGCAGCCGATCGTTGTCGTATTGCAGATGTTCGATAACGGTCTCCAGATCACGTACTCGCGACCTGAGGCGAGCGCTCTCAAGGACCAGACGGTCGTCCCGATACACTCGCTGACCCAGCAGCGCCTTGGCCATACCAACTCCGAGGAGATCCTTCGCACGTGCGAAGGGCAATGGACCCTGATTGTGGACGCCTTCACAGCGCCAGCCCACTTGGGGGCACATCCAGAGTCTCACCGGCTCAGCCGCAGGTCAACGGGAAGAACTAGTTACCTTTCGCAGAATCCGGATAGTCCCGGTTTGAGATCCCCGTTCTGGCCTACGCGACCTGGCCAAGGCTGGGTGCACGTGGCACACCACGTCTCCTGTGCCGAGTCGACCCAACCGTTGCCAAGTCGGGGTCTTGATCGTTGGCCGGGACATAGGCTCCGGACATGTCCCAGATCAGCGCCGACCGTCCGATCCGATGGGGATTCCTGGGCGCCGGCGGCATTGCCGCCGCGGTGGCTGCTGACCTCCACCACGGCAACAACATGCTGTATGCCGTCGCGGCACGTGACGGCGACCGCGCGGCCGCGTTCGCCGGACGCTTCGGTGCAACCCACAGCTACGGCAACTACCGATCCGTGGTCGAGGATCCCGACGTCGACATCGTCTACGTCGCCACCACGCACCCCTTCCACCGCGAACAGGCGCTGATGGCGATCAACGCCGGCAAGCCGGTCCTGGTCGAGAAACCCTTGACCCTCAACGCCGCCGACGCTCGCGAAGTGCTGACTGCGGCAAGGGACAAGGGCATCTTCGCGATGGAAGCCGTGTGGATGCGTGCCAACCCGCTGATCCTCAAAGCCCAGGAGATCGTGGCCAGAGGGGTCATCGGCGACGTCGTGGCCGTCCACGCCGACTTCTCCATCAAGGTCGACTTCGACCCGACGCACCGTCTGTTCGACCTGGCCAACGGCGGCGGAGCCCTGCTCGACCTCGGCGTCTACCCGATGCACTTCGCCTGGTTGTTCCTCGGCCGACCCGACACCCAGCAGGTGCTCGGCACCCTCTCCCCGACCGGATCGGACGCCACTGTCGCCCTCCAGTGGGGCTACGCCTCAGGCGCCACAGCCCAGCTGCGCTGTGCCACCACGGCATTGACGCCAGGACGAGCCACGATCGCCGGAACCGCCGGCTCGATCTCGGTCGAACCGTGGTTCCTCAACCCCGATCAGCTCGTGGTCACCACGAGCGAAGGTGAGTCCCGGATCGAAGGCGAGGGCACGGCATACGGCCCTCAGGTCGAGGAGGTCGAGCGGTGCCTTCGGGAGGGACTGCTCGAAAGTCCATTGGCTCCGCATGCCGAGACGATCGCCATCTTGGAACTCATCGACCGCGCCCGCGCCGACCTGGGTGTTCGTTACCCGGCTGAGGCTTAGGCTTTCGGGGCCTCCTGCAGCCAGGTGCTGAAGGCGTCGATGTTGTAGGGGCGACCGAGGAAGTCGGACACGAGATCAGCGGCATCCTTGCTGCCTCCGGCGGCCAGGATCGTGTCGCGGTAGCGGCGGGCGTTGTCCGGCGCAAAAAGGTCTCCGCGGTTGAACGCTGAGAACAGGTCCTTGGCAATGACCAGGCTCCACATGTAGGTGTAGTAGGCGGACGAGTAGCCGCCCAGGTGGCCGAACGACGTGTGCAGGTGGGTGCCCTCGACGGGGGCAAAAAGGTCGTAGGTCTCCTGCAGCTCCGTGGAGAAGGCGGTGACGTCGGCAACGGGCTCCTGGTGCAGGCGGTAGGACAACGCCGTGTAGAACAGCTGGGTCCGTGCGAAGGTGCCTTTGCCGAAGTCGTTTCCGGCGCGCATCTTGGCAACCAGCTCTGCAGGGATGGGCTCGCCGCGATTGTCGGTGGCGAACGTGTGGAGCACCTCGGCGTCCCAGGCCCACTCCTCGAGCAGCTGCGAGGGAGCCTCGACGAAGTCCCACTCCGTTGCCACGCCCGAGAACCTGGCCCATGGATGGCGCCCGGCGAGCAGATGGTGGACCAGATGCCCGAACTCGTGGAAGAGCGCCACAACATCTGAGTGCTCCATCAACCCGCGCCCGAAGTTGCACACGAGCGCGCCCTCGGGCAGCTGCCGATCGCGGATCCCCGGGACCAGGTCGAACTGCGCGGCGTGCTTGAACTTGCCCTCGCGCGGGTGCAGGTCGAGATAGATCCGGCCCAGCGGTGCCTCGTCGAGCTGGACGTCGTAGACGGCAACGTCCTCGTGCCACGACACGGCATCCGGCACATCGGTGTAGCTCAACCCGAACAGCCTGCTGGTGACGTCCAGCAACCCCTGTCGGACCTTGGCGAACTCGAAGTACCGCCGTACCTGCTGGGCATCGACGTCGAAGCGCTCGCGCCGGATGACCTCCTTGTAGAACGCCGAGTCGGCGCGATCCACGACGTTGACCTCGGGACGGTCCGCACGCAACCGCTCCAGCAGCACCGCGAGGTCCCTGCGGCCGGACTCATCGGCGGCTGCGGCGATCTGGTCGATGAACTCCCCGATGGCATCGCCGCGGCCGATCATCTTGACCTCGGCGTCGAAGTCGGCCCAGCAGCTGAAACCCAGGATCTTGGCGTGCTCGGCCCGCAGGGCGAGCAGCTCCTCAAGTACGGCGTCATTGACCGGCCAGGCACGGTTGGTGAACTCAAGGACCAGTGCACGCCGGGCGTCGGCGTCCACGGCGAAGGTCATGAACGGGGTCATGTCGGGATAGTCGGTGGTGATCGTGACGCGGCCGTCGGCGCCGACCGGATGGGCGTCGATGTAGTCCTGCGGCAGACCGGTCAGCTGGCCCTCGGTCACCGAGATGCTGCGCACGTCGTCGCGGATGTTCTTGGCGAACTCCTGGTCGACGACCAGCTCGCGTTCGCCCAGCTCTCGCAGGCGGGCACGGGTCGGTTCGTCCTGGTCCACCCCGGCGCGGCGGAAGTCGCGCAGGGTCAGGCGCAGAACCCTTTTCGCTGCCTCGTCCAACCCCGTGGGATCGGCTACGGCGAAGATCTCGAAGAGATCGCGATCCAGCCCGAGGTCGGTCGAGAGCCTGTTGCCCTCCTGCTCGGCGACCTCGGCCTGCGAGCGGAGCGCTTCCTGAGGGTGTACCTGACTGATCAGGGACGCCGCGGACATCGCGTTGCCCAGGGCGATCGACACCTCGTTCCAAGCGGTCAGCAGCCCGGCCGCGTCCGCGGGAGGCGCATCCTTGATGGCGTCCACCCGAGCCCGGGCTGTCTCCAGCTGCGCCCCGCATCGCCGCCCCAGCCAGTCACCCCAGCCGTCGTGCGAGTCGGGCATCGTCAGTGGCTTCAGCGCAGAGTTCATCACCGCAGCACACTATCCATGCACGGACGAGTGAGCCCGCACTTTGCCGACGCGGGCAGCTCAACCGGTTCTTCTTGGCCGCGGCTGGCAGCGGGGACAGGAGTACGAGGAGCGGTTCATGAACGCCTCGCGGCGAATGGGGGTGCCACAGCGAAGGCACGGAAAGCTTTCTTGGCCATAGGCATTCAGTGACCGGTCGAAGTAGCCGCTGGCCCCGTTGATGTTCACGTACAACGCGTCAAAGCTCGTTCCCCCCTGCCCCAGCGCTTCGAGCATCACGGCTCGGGCCTGGTCGATCAGCCTCCCGAGGGTCGGCTTCGACAGCGATGCGGACTCCCGCTCGCCGTGGACCTTGGCGCGCCACAACGCCTCATCCGCATAGATGTTGCCGATTCCGGAGACGAGCCCCTGATCCAGGAGCGATCGCTTGACCGCGGTATGCCGTGCCTTCAGTCGCGCGATGACCGCGCCCTGGTCGAACGCCGGCTCGAGCGGGTCGGGGGCGATATGGGTGATGCTCTCAGGAACACCCCAGGGGCGCGGCGGCGCGCCGAGGTCTGGCACCAGGTCGGCAAGGGCCATGCCGCCGAACGTGCGCTGGTCCACGAACCGAAGCTGAGGCCCGTCGTCAGCGAAGTCGAAGGTTGCGTGCAGGTGGGTCTCACGCGGTGCGATCGGCGCCTCGACGAGCAGCTGACCGCTCATCCCCAGATGCATGATGAGGGACTGCGGGTGGCCGTCAGGTGCCTCAAGTACCAGCCAGAGGTACTTGCCCCGACGTTCCGCGGCATGAACAACGTTGCCCTGCAGGCGATCGGCCAGATCCACCGGCCCTGGCAGGTGCCGGCGGGCGACGCGGGAGCCAAAGAATGCGGCCGCAGCGATACGGCGCCCGACGACGTGTTCATCCAGCCCGCGCCGGACGACCTCGACCTCGGGAAGCTCAGGCATCCTGTCGGTCTGTGGGCTCGTCCTCGGCCTCGGCCAACGGCTCGGAGTCGTCAGCATCCAGGCGAGCGGGCTCGACCTCGCTGGAGAGCACGGCGTCGGCCCTGCGGTGCAGCTCGGTCCAGGCGACCTCCGCTGCCTTCTGCTCTGCTTCCTTCTTACTGCGCCCGGAGCCGGATCCCAATGTCTCGGAGCCGACCACCGACTGGGCCTCGAACATCTTCGCGTGGTCGGGACCTTGCTCGGTGACTCGGTACTCCGGCACGCCCAGCGAGCCAGCGGCGGTCAGCTCCTGCAGGCTCGTCTTCCAGTCCAGCCCGGCGCCCAGGCTGGCAGTGGACTTCATCAGGGGGTCGAGCAGATGGTGGACGAAGGTGGTGGCAGCCGGCAGCCCGGCAGACAGGTAGACGGTGCCGATGACGGCTTCCATCGTATCGGCCAGGATAGAGGCCTTGTCACGCCCGCCGGTGGTCTCCTCGCCGTGGCCAAGGAACACGTACTCGCCGAGCCCAAGCGTCCGGGCCACGTCGGCCAGCGCTCTCATGTTGACCACGGCCGCACGTAGCTTGGCAAGCCGGCCCTCGGCCAGGTCCGGATGGGCGAGGTACAGGCTGTCGGTGACCACCAGGCCGAGCACAGAGTCGCCGAGGAACTCCAGCCGCTCGTTGTTGGGCAGCCCACCGTTCTCGTAGGCGTAGGAACGATGCGTCAGGGCACGCAGAAGAAGCGGCTCGTCGATCGTCTCACCGACCACCTCGTACAGGTGGGCGGACAGACGATCGACGGGCCGCTCAGACGCGCTGTCCCCCTCGGAGGACTGAGAAATGCTCACGCGCGCACTGACCGGATCAGCCCTGGTGCTCGCTGCGCTCTGCGACGCCATAGTGGCGACCGTCATAGATGCCGCAGGAGGGGCACGCGATGTGCGGCTGCTTGGGAGCAGAGCACTGCGGGCACGAGGTCAGCGTGGTCGCGCTCGCCTTCCAGTTCGCTCGACGCGAACGGGTGTTGGAGCGCGACGTCTTCCGCTTCGGGACAGCCACGTCAGATCTCTTTCTCTAGGGTGTTGCGAGCCTGTTGGGTGTTGCGAGCCTCTTGGTTGCCGGGAGGAGTCGCGATCTTCTGCAACGCCGCCCATCGTGGGTCAATCTGGTCGTGGTGGTGCGTCGGGTCGTCCGCCAGGTGCGCCCCACACTCGGAACACAGGCCCGGACAGTCGCTCCGGCATACGGGTTGGAACGGCATGGCCGGAACCATGGCATCCCGGAGAACAGGCTCGAGGTCGAACAGGTCGCCCACGAGCTCATACACATCGTCGTCATCGTCCTCGGTCGCCACCTCTTGGTGGTGAGCCGCACGATCGGGGTAGGCGAACAGTTCCTGGAAACGAGCACCCACATGGCGGGTGACCGGATCCAGGCACCGCACGCAGGCACCGGTCGCCGTGGCATCTGCCGAGCCAGTGACCAGAACACCCTCCATGACCGACTCCAGCCGCAGGTCCAGCTCAATGGGCTGGCCCGGCGGTATGCCGATCAGGTCGATGTCACCAAGGTCGTCCGGAGCCGGAACGGTCCGGTGCACCTCGAGCATGGAGCCTGCTCGTCGGCTGAGCTCCCTGGTGTCGAACACCAGGGGCAGGCGCGGGTTCAGGCGGTTCATGGCTTCCGATGGTGGCGGACTGTCGTCGATTCCGGGTGCTGGCCCGGCCAACGCCACACAAGACGAAGGCCGACGGATCAGGTTACCGGAGGGGGCGGCGTTCGCCCAAATGCAGCGTCAACATCGAGCTGCGCTGCCGCCCTCGCCGGCTCTTCGTCCAGTGAGCCCTCGAGCGTGGCCTCGATGCGGGCCAGATCGGTCTCGCGCCGGGCGGCCAGCCGCTCTCGGCCGTTGGTCACCTGCGACCCGAGCTGGCCCAGAACCACCTCGAACTCGCCGAGCTTGCGGTCGACGTAGTCGTCCGCGTCGGCCAGCAACCGGGCCGCCTCGGTCCGAGCCTGTGCGACCACGGCATCGGCGCGCTCACAGGCGGCCACGAGGACGTCAGTCTGCTCGATCAGCTGGTCACGTTCGGCTCGGGCAGTCTGCACAAGGCGCTCTGCCTCTTCGCGACCGCCCGCGACCACGGCATCACGGTCGGACAACAAGGCATCCGCCTGGTCAAGGTCGACCGGCAGAACGTCTCGCACCCGCTCGAGAGCGTCGAGTATCTCGTTCCGGTTGACCAGGCAGGACGCAGACATCGGCATCGCCTTGGCTGCACGAACCGTGGCAGCGATCTCGTTGAGCCGGTCGTGGACATCCATGGGTGGTCAGCTTCCTTCTGTCTTCTGGAACAGGGCGAGGAGAGCCGTCCGCACCGCTTCGGGCACGAGCCCGGTGACGTCGCCACCCAAGGCCGCGACCTCCTTGATCAGCGAGCTCGAGACATGACCGAACCTGGGGTCGCCCGGGAGGAACACCGTCTCGACACCGGACAGATGGCGGTTCATCAGGGCCATGGGCAGCTCATAGGCGAAATCAGTATCGCCCCGCAGTCCCTTGACAATCGCCTGAGCCCCCGCATCGCGGCAGACATCCACCAGCAGTCGCCCCGCGAAAGCCTCGATCCGCACGTTGGACATGCCCTCCAGCGCCGTCTCCAGTAGCTTGATCCGCTCCTCGACGCTGAAGGTGCCCGCTTTCGCGTCGTTGTGCAGCACAGCCACAACCACCTCGTCGTACAAAGCCGAGGCCCGCGAGATCACATCGACATGGCCCATCGTCACAGGGTCGTAGGAGCCCGGACACACACACCGGCGCGGCTGGTTGGTCACGCAGCGAACTTATCAGCGCCGGCCCGCACGTCTACCCAGTTCGACGATGAGCGGGACGACTCGGTCGGCCAGGTCTTCGTAGTCTTCCGGCGTGTTGTAGACGTGCGTGGACAGACGCAGGAAGCCCTGCCCGCGCCACGTCGTGATACCAGTCTCCACGCGCGCGGTCACCGCAAGGTAGTCGCGCAGCTCGGCCGCGTCGTCCAGGTTGGTCGCAAGGTGCTCCGGGAGACGGACCAGTCGCAGAGCGCACACCGGCATACCGACATCGACGCGGGCATCCAGGCCGGTCGCCTCCGACATCGCAGCCGAGACGATCGCCTCCGCATAGTCGCCGAGGTGTTGCGCATAGTCGCGCACCGAGTCCCACCCGTAACGCTGTTCAATCGCGCCGAACGACGCACCGGCCGCAAGGTAACTGGTGACATCGAGAGTGCCCTGGTGATCGAAGCGCTCGGGGAAGGGGTACGGCGCGCCCCAGGAGTCGATCAGCGGGTTGAGCCGCTGAGCGACCCAGCCGGAGGCCACGAGTGCGGCGCTCCCTCGCGGTGCGCAGGCAAACTTGTGCAGGTTACCCACCCAGAAGTCGGCGCCGATGCCCTCGAGCGGCTCGGCCAACAGCCCTGGCGCATGCGCACCGTCCACGAGCACCGGGACGCCTCGCTCGCGGCCCGCTGCAGAGATGGCGCCCGCCGGCATCTTCCGGCCGGTGGCCGAGGTGACCTGGTCGATCACGATCAGCGAGGTGCGGTCCGTGACCTCGGCCATCACGATCTCGGTGGCCGCGGCCGCGTCGGCGTCGAGCGGTACTCGCGCGATCCTGACGACACCGTCACAGCGGCGGGCACAACGCTCCGCGCCCATCGCCACCGCACCATAGGTGTGGTCCGTGATGACGATCTCCATGCCTCGAAAGGTGAGGATGTTCGCGTATACGACCGAGACTCCGGCGCTCGCGTTCGGGACGAGAGCGGTGAGCCCCGGATCCACGTTCAGATAACCCGCGATCTCTGACCGTGCGGCCGCGACACGGTCAGGCAGACCGGTGAACCACGCGCACGGATTCTCGTCCATGATCTGGCGGAGACCCGACTGCGCGCGCTGGGCGATGAGTGGAACCGCGCCGAACGACCCGTGGTTGAGGTGCCGGACGCCGTGACTGAGTGACCAGTCATCGATCGCGGGCTCGCCGTCCGGCGTGAGCATTGGAGTGGGGCGCGCACCGACGACGGCCACTCAGGCAACACCTCGAGGCCCTGCGAAGTCCGCGAACCACATCTTGGTCTCGCCGTAGCGACGCTCCCCCGCGCCATCGAGCCCATGCGGCCAGCGAGGTTGGGGCGAGCGGGCGGACCTCTCGACCACGACGAGCGCGTCGGGGCTGAGCCACACGTGGGTCACCAGAAGCCGGAGTGCGTCAGCGAGCGCCTCTTCGGTGACGTCGTATGGCGGGTCGGCCAGGACCAGGTCGTATCGCCCCCTGTCCGTGGCCGGTCCGGAAAGCAGTGCCTTTTCCACGGTCTCGGCCCGGACGCCGACATCGACACCTGGCAGAACCAGATCGGCGATGTTCCTCCGGATCACGGCGACCGCAGCCCAGTCGGACTCGACCAGCAGGACGCTCTTAGCTCCACGGCTGGCGGCCTCAAGCCCAAGGGCCCCGGAGCCGGCATAGAGGTCAAGGACATTGGCGTGGTGGACCACGTCGAGGTGCTCCAGCCGCGAGAAGAGGGCTTCGCGAACCCGGTCGCTGGTCGGCCGGGTGCCGCTGCCGGGCGGGGTGTGTATCCGGCGCCCGCCGGCGAGCCCTGAGATGATCCGCGTCATCGGCCCCTCACCCTCGCTCCAGATAGGCGGCTTGCTCCTCGTCGAGGGCGGAGGCGATGACGTCACGCAGAACCGGATGCTGCTCAAGATCCGGGTCGGCGCTGATGATGGCGAAGGCGTCCTCGCGTGCCTGAACGATGAGATCCTCGTCGCGCAGCAGTCGCAGGAGCCGTAGCTGCGACTTGCCGCCACTTTGGCGGGCTCCCAGGACGTCGCCCTCCTTGCGCTGCTCAAGGTCGAGCCGGGCCAGGGCGAATCCGTCGTTGGTGGCCGCCACGCTGATCAGCCGCTGCTGAACCGCTTTGGACTCAGTCTCGGTCACGAGCAGGCAGAGCCCGGCTGAGTCGCCTCGTCCGACCCGGCCTCTGAGCTGGTGCAGCTGTGAGATGCCGAAACGGTCAGCGTCCATGATGACCATGACGGTGGCGTTGGCGACGTCCACACCCACTTCGATGACAGTGGTGGCCACGAGGATGTCGACCGTGCCCGCGGCGAACATCTGCATGGCTTGCTCCTTGTCATCGGTGGGCATCCGGCCATGCAGGACCGCGATCTGCAGACCCGACAACGCAGAGTTGTCACGAAGCTCGGTCTCCATCTCAAGGACGCTCCGCGGCTCGCGAGTCGACTGCTGTGCCGACTCGTCTTCGTCGAACGCGACCTGGACATCCTCGTCCGACGCATCCGCTTTGGTGGCAGCTGGTTCCGCGCCGGGCTCCCAGTCGACGTCGCCGATCCTTGGACAGACGACGTAGGCCTGGTGTCCTGCGCGAACCTCTTCGGCAACTCGCTCCCAGGTGCGCGGGAACCATCTGGGGTTGCTGACCACGTGGGTCACGATCGGCGAACGTCCCTTGGGCAGCTCGGTCAGGGTGGACGTCTCCATGTCGCCGAACACGGTCATGGCAACCGTGCGCGGGATCGGCGTCGCGGTCATCACCAAGACATGCGGGGGCTGTTTTCCCTTGCTGCGCAACGCATCTCTTTGCTCGACGCCGAAGCGGTGCTGCTCATCGATCACCACGAGCCCCAGATCGAAGAACTGGACGTGCTCCTGGATCAGTGCATGGGTGCCGATGACGATGCCTGCGTCACCCGACGCTGCGTCGAGCAGAGACTTGCGACGTACGCCGGCGGGCTGACTCCCGGTCAGCAGCGTCACCCGGGTGCCGATCTCGCTGCCACCAAGCATGCCTCCCTCGGCAAGGTCGCCGAGCATCGAGGTGATCGACCGGAAGTGTTGTTGGGCAAGGACCTCGGTGGGGGCCAGCAGCGCTGACTGCCCACCGGAGTCGACGACCGAGAGCATCGCCCGCAACGCCACGACGGTCTTGCCTGACCCGACCTCGCCTTGGAGCAAGCGGTGCATGGGGTGGTCGCTGGCCAGATCCCTGGCGATCTCGGCGCTGATCTCCTGCTGACCCGCGGTCAGCTCGAACGGAATACGGGAGTCGAAGGCCTCGAG
>JAYSQH010000066.1:0-2456 GCA_043721655.1 Phycicoccus sp.
AGGTAGTAGTACGTCCACTTCGCCGGACCGTGCAGCTTGGTGATATCCCACGAGCAGACCTCGTTGGGCCGGCACGCGACCAGCTCGGGTTTGACCAACGCCGGGTGGGTGGCCTGCCGGCGGCGTTCACCGGTGCCGCTGGCGGCGCGTAGCAGCCGGTAGAAGGTGGACTGCGAGCCCAGGTAGACGCCCTCGTCCAGCAGGGTCGCCCACACCTCCGCCGGTGCGATGTCAACGAAGCGTTGACTGTGCAGGACCTCCAGGATCTGCTGGCGTTCCAACGGGCTCAACGCCCGGGGCTGGGACCGGTCCCGGTGGGCTACCGGTGCCCGCCGAGGCGGGAGCGGGCTGACCCGGTGGCGTCGGTAGTACCCAGCCTGGGCGACGCCGACAGCCGCGCACGCCGCCCGGACGCCCACCTTCTTAGACAAGGTGGTGATGGCCTGGTTGGTCACTTCTTCGACCTCGGCTCGGTATCCGCGTCCTCGGAGATGGTCTCCAAGCGCGCGTGTAGTTTTGCCTGCACATCGACCACGAAGTTGGCCTTGGCCAACTCCTGTTCCAGTCGCCTTTTGTCTGCTTCCAGGTGGGTGATCCGCTCCTGCT
This sequence comes from Phycicoccus sp., assembly GCA_043721655.1. Taxonomy (GTDB): domain Bacteria; phylum Actinomycetota; class Actinomycetes; order Actinomycetales; family Dermatophilaceae; genus UBA4719. The sequence continues at coordinate 607 of JAYSQH010000066.1, forward strand.
GCCGGTCACGCTTGGGCCGCCCCCGCGGCTGGGTCAACCCGGCTAACGCCCCAACATCACGGGCGCGTCGCCACTCCACGATGTGGCTGGAGTACAAGCCCTCCCGGCGCAGCACCGCAGCCTTATCACCGGCCGCCGCGCCGTCGTAGGCCGCGAGCACCTCCAGCTTGTACTTCGCGGTGAACGTCCGCCGCCGGGCCCGCTGTGGTACCTCCGGGTCTGGTCGCCTGGCATCATCATCGCCGTCCACCAGACCAGGATCGGTGATCCCAGCCGAACGGTCGAGCACACTGATAGTCGTAGTCATATTGAGAGAAATCTCCATCCCCGCCCGGGTCACTGATTTTCAGGGAGCGGGTGCCTCACACCAGGTTGGCAGACAGGGTGGAGTCCTGTCAGAGTCGGCCGGAGTCAGCCGACTTCGTTCGACCCGTTGGAACCGTTGGCGGCGTTGTCCTTGCGGCTCTTGAGCAGGCTGGTGATGGTGGTGACGGCCAGGATCGAGACGATGACGGTCAGCGACTGGCCGATGGTGATGTCCGGCGCGCCGGTGATGTTCTGCCCCCCGTTGATGAACGGCAGCTCGTTCCCGTTCATCGCATGCAGGATCAGCTTGAGGCCGATGAAGGACAGAAGAATGGCCAGGCCGATGCCCAGATAGACCAGACGCCTGAGCAGGTGGCCGATCAGGAAGTACAGCTGGCGCAGGCCCATGAGGGCGAAGATGTTGGCAGTCAGGACCAGGAACGGCTCCTCGGTCAGACCGTAGATCGCCGGGATGGAGTCCAGCGCGAAAAGCAGGTCGGTGGTGCCCAGGGCCAGGATCACGATGAACATCGGCGTGATGACGCGGCTGCCGTTCAACGTGGCGAACAGCTTGGTGCCCTGCCACAGTTTGGTCACCGGCAAGCGCGTCTCGACCCACTTCAGCAGCACGTTCTCCTCGTACTCGTCGTCCTCACTCTCGCCCTCGCGGGCCAGCTTGAAGGCGGTGTAAATGAGGAAGGCGCCGAAGATGTAGAAGATCCAGGAGAACTGGTTGATGGCCACGGCTCCGATGGCGATGAAGATGCCACGCAGGACCAGGGCGATCATGATGCCGACCATCAAGGCGGTCTGCTGAAGCTTCTCGGGCACACCGAACTTGGCCATGATGATCAGGAACACGAACAGGTTGTCGACGCTCAGGCTGTACTCGGTCAGCCAGCCCGCGAAGTACTGCGCGGCGAAGTCGGCGTCGGAGAAGTACCAGATGCCCAGCCCGAACAAAACGGCGAGCGTGACGAAGAACGCGAGGTGGCGTGCTGACTCGGCCATGGACGGGACGTGGGGTCTGCGGCCGATGATCAGGACATCGACCATCAACAGCACCACGGTCACGCCGAGCGTGAGGATCCAGACCCACGGGGGAACGTTCAGGTCGTTCATGAGCAGATATGCCTTCCGGTCACGGTGCAACACCAAGTGGCCGGAGGTCTCTCCCGCCCCTGATGGCGGACCGGCTCCCCGGGAGCAGGCGGGCCCAAGGGCTCGCTGAACCGTGATGACGAGGACGCCGCGTGGGGATACTCCCCTCCGTGGTATGCCCAGTGTCCCAGAGACTCGCGGACAAACTCAAATCGGTATCCGCGGACCGCCGCCAGCTCGGGCCCATGTTCACCATGAGCCGGTTTGTTCCATGAAAGGCGCAAACTAGACCACTGATGGTGAAACAAACCTGCTCATGCGTCGCGCATTCAGCGGGTCGCCTCGTTCATCTGCCGCAGCTCCTTCTTGAGGTCGCCGAGCTCGTCGCGCAGCCGGGCCGCCAGCTCGAAGTGCAGGTCGGCTGCCGCCTGGTGCATCTGGAC
>JAYSQH010000067.1:0-13701 GCA_043721655.1 Phycicoccus sp.
CCACGACGTTGACGAAAGCCTCCGGTGCCTGGCCGAGCTGGGCGAACGTCGGGTCGTTCGGGATCCATCCGCGTAGCAGCAGGTCGGTGGCCACGTCCGCACGGAGTTGGGCCAAAGTGCGACCATCACCGCTGTCGCAGCCACCGACACCGAGTCGGCCCACGCCTTGACCGCCTCGACCGCCTCAACCACCCGCAACGCATGCTCACTATCAACCTCAGACAGGCCGCCCGCGGCGGCTGCGCTCAGCACCAGCGCCAGCTGAGCCGCAACGTCAGGGGTTGCGACATCAGGGGCGAGGATGGCTGGGTCGGCCAACTGGTGCAGGTGGCGGCCGACAAGCTTTCCGGCAGAACCGGCCGCCGACCGAACCGAAGGCGGAGCGGACGTGGCCACCATGCTCGTCGCACCCGTCATGTCTGCCTCCTCTGCCCGTAGTCGAACTGGTGTTCTGATCCTAGGACGGACCTCTCACATCGCTAGGACGGACCTCTGATCATCGCTAGGTCGGACCTCCGACACTGATGGGTCGGACCTCTGACATCACTAGATCGGACCTCTGACATCAGATCGACGCCGGCTACGGTGGCGCCACGCGCATTGCAGGGGTCAAGCGGAATCTGGCCAAGTCGCCAACGCCCGCCACGCTAGAACTCGATGGCCCCAACCGGCTGGCTGTCACAACTCATGGCCCGCGACAGCCGTCGCACGGCGCCGGGCGTCAACTCGGTGACCAGACCCTGATGTGCCTGTGTGGCAATGCTTCTGGATCCCAGGTAGGCGGCCCCGAGCGACTGCACAGGCAGTCGCACGTCTGCCTTGTCCGAAGTGGGCTCGCACGTGGCCAGCCCCGTCTCGTCAACGGTTAGGCGCCACGCATGCTGGTTCCAGAGGCAGACGGGGTCCAGGACGTCCAGGACGATGTCGCACGTGCTTGAGTATCCGCGTGCGGTCAGGGCTGCCCCGACGTCGAGCAGCCGCAGCCACAGAGAGTCGAAAGGCTTGACGCCCAGCGCTCTCGGCCCCCCGGCCCACCAGATGAGCGGGTCGTCGGCCCCACGACCGCTGATGGTGATCGAGGCAGTGAGGTCAAAGTCCATGAGGCGGCGGGCCAGGGCCAGCAGGGTTGCAGGATCGGCCGCAGCCAGTTCGCGGACGGTGACAGTCCCCTTGGCGTTCGCGTCCTTCCACTTCTGTTCGCGGCTGAACACGGCATAGCCGGCCGGCTGGCCATCGACGTGGGCGAGGAGAACCTGCCAGGGTTCGCGCCCCTGACGGGTCAACGGCTGGTCGAAGAACATCGGTCGGGCCAGTCGTTCCGGCCGACTCACCGCACCCAAGGTGTCCTTGGCGCATTGGAGATGGACCTCATGGACGACCCTGGCTGCGTCGTCCGAGTCTGCTGCGACGAACCGGGTCGTGACACGTCCGGCAGCAGCGTCCAGGGATGGTGCGGTGAAGACGGCACCGCGCTTAAGCTCCAGCTCCTGCTCGAGCGAGCTGATCCCGTAGCCGAATCGCCCGTAGATCTGGACCTCGGCCGCGTGCAGCCCGCTAAGAGGGCACCCTTCCTCATGCAGCCGGGCGAAGTGGTGGGTCATCATCTCGGTCAGGACCCCTCGGCGACGATGGTCGGGGTGAACAGAGACCCACGACAGCCCTGCCATGGGGACCTGTGCCAGAGCGCCCCACGGACCGGGCGCGGTCACAGCCATGTCGTATGACGTATAGACGCCCACCAGCTCATCCGCCCCCTCGCAAGTAGCGCCGAACGTTCGCGACCAGTCGAGGTGACTGGTCACCACCTCGACCGGGTGGGCCGTCGGGTCGAAGAAGAAGGCAGCCATGTCGACCTTCAGCAGATGCTGCCGGTCTGAAGCGGTGAGGGGCACGATGGAGACGGTCATATGGCGAGCCTTACGGGCGCGGCAAACGAGCGCAACTGTTTTTGCGATGGCAGCCAGCTCAGTCGGTTCGGCCGGCGCCGAGCACGGGTATGGCATCGATTGCGAAGTGCTATGACTGGCTCCACTGATGGGCGACGGAAGAGGCGCTGTGGCTGGGCCCGGAGAAGTCGAAGTCGCGCAGGACCCACGAGCAACGAGACGAGCCCTGGTGACCAGGCGCAACCTGGCTCTGGTCGCCCTGGTGGTAGCCGTGTTGATGCTCGCCAGATGTAGCGGGGACATCGAGGGGCTGTACCGCACAGGCACTGCGTACAGTAACCAGCCGTTCCGGAACGGGTCATTCCTGGTCGCGAGCACCTCCCTCGCCTGGGAGGTACAGGAGATAGACGCCGGGGCGGCCGCGAAGTCGCATGGCGTGATGTCGTACAAGCCCAAGAACGGCCATTTCATCGTGTTTTACGCCACGGCGACCAACGTGTCGTTCGGGTCGGCGTCCATGCCTTCCGCGACTACCACCCTGACCGACGCCGCGGGCAAGACGTACAAGGCGGCGGGTCCCTTCGTGGGGGCCTTGGGGCAGGGTTTCGACCAGAAGCAGCTGCCAGGCACGACCCGCGCGGGCTGGTTCGCTTTCGACGTACCGGGGTCGCTGACGATGCTCAAGACTTTGAACGTGCAGTCGGACCCGCGCCAAGGCACAACGAACCCGCCGACCTTGGTGAAGTTTGGGTGAGGGCAGTGCCGGTGCTGTGCCCTGCTCGGCGAACTCATCATCTGTAGGTACCTGGCCACCGGGCTGCGTCACCACGGCCCGCGGGTCGCCAAACGCTGCCCAAGGAAGCAGCAGGTGGGAGAGTGACGCTTATGCCACAGCCATCGGGAAAGGCGCCGCCTGACGCGGCCCGGCAACAACCAGATGGACAGCCCGAAAACTCGGGACGGGCCTCGACCCGAGGCTGGCTGTCACTGCTTCGAGAGTCCGCCGTCGTCATCGTCAGCGCCCTGGTCCTCTCGGTGCTCGTGAAGACCTTTCTCATCCAGGCGTTCTTCATCCCCTCCGGGTCCATGGAGCCGGTACTGCACGGCTGCACGGGATGTCTCGGCGACAGGGTGCTTGTGAACAAGCTGTTCAGCCACACGGGAGGCATTCGAAGGGGAGACATCGTGGTCTTCCGCGACTCGTCCGGCTGGCTACCGACTGCGCGACCAGCCCCCGGGCTGGGGAGCCGCGTCCACGACGGTCTCGAGTTCATCGGCCTGGTTCCCTCCAGTGCCGAGAGTGACCTCATCAAACGGGTCATCGGGATCGGCGGCGACACCGTCGAGGGACGCGATGGCAAGGTCTACGTCAACGGCACCATGCTGGACGAGCCCTACGTCTTCCCGGGCAACAGCCCGAGCGAGAGCAGCTTCACGGTAGTTGTGCCGGCCGGGAAGCTCTGGATGATGGGCGACCACCGCGATGCATCACAGGACAGCCGCGCCCATCGTCAGGATCCTGGTCGCGGTTTTGTGCCCGCCAGCGATGTCGTCGGTCGAGCGTTCGTGATCGTCTGGCCAGTGGGCCGAGCCGCAGTACTCCAACGCCCAGCCACGTTCGACCGGCCGGTCCTTGTCGGAGCACCTTGAGCTGCTGCAGCACTCAGCCGGCGGTGAGGGCGTCCCTCATCGGCACGAACTTGGCATCGGACTCTGCCAGCTCGGAGGCAGGGTCCGAACCGGCGACGATGCCGCAACCGGCGAACAAGCGCATCCGACTTGGTTCTGCGCTGTCAAAGACCCCGCACCGCAACGCGATTCCCCACTCGCCGTCTCCGCTTGCGTCCATCCAGCCCACAGGGCCGGCATAGCGGCCACGGTCCATCTGCTCCAGATCGCGGATCGCGGCATCGGCCACTGCCGTTGGGGTCCCGCAGACGGCGGCGGACGGGTGAAGCGACGCGGCCAGCGCCAGCGAGGTCGACTGGTCAGTCAGGACGCCGGCAACGTCAGTCGCCAGGTGCATGACGTTGGACAGGTGCAGGACGAACGGCGACTCGGGGACGTTGATCGACGAACAGTGCGGCGCCAGAGCCTGTGCCACGGAGCGGACGGCATACTCGTGCTCCTCAAGGTCCTTGGACGACCGGGCGAGCGAGGCAGCCAGTGCGAGGTCGTGATCGTCATCCCCGGTTCGGCGGATGGTGCCGGCGAGCACGCGCGAGGTGACCAGGCCCTTGTCCAGCTTCACGAGCATCTCGGGCGTGGCGCCGACGAGCCCGTCGACCGCGAATACCCACGTGTTGTCATAGCGCTCGGCCAGACGCTGCAGTAGCCAGCGCGGGTCGATCGCCGAGCGGGCGTCGACTTCGAGGTCGCGCGCCAGGACCACCTTGTCCATCTCGCCGGCGTTGATCCGTTCGACGGCCCGCGCGACGACGGCCGACCACTGCCCCCCGGAGAGAGCTCCGTCCGCGAAGGCCACGTCCTCGGGTGGGTCAGGTGGCGACGATGGCGACGGCGCCAGAGTGGCAGGGAGGTGCGAGTCGACTCCGATCGTCGTGAGCCACCACTGCGAACCACGTTGCCCCACAAGGACCTCGGGCACCACCAGAACAGCACCGGCGGGGGAGTCAGGGGAGTAGGAGATGGAGCCGAACGCCACCGGCCCGGTGCCCGGAAGCGACAGGTCGTCGCGGATGACCGCGCGGTCCACCACTGACTGCCACCACGCCTGTACATCGGCAAACCGACCCGGCCCGTCGGCCCGGAACTCCAGCGCCCGGCCCCAGCCGACCAGTCCTTCTCCGCGGCGGACCCACGTCGACACCTGCTGGGGGAAGAGGTCCCCGGGAAGCAGCGAGAGCAGGGCGCCGGGGTCGTCGATCGCCACTGTGCGGGCCACCATGGCAGGGACGGACTCAGCCGGCGACTCGGTTCGGCCGCCCCCGGGTTGCGGCAAAGAGGTCACAGCCACCAAGCCTACGACGGCCACAGGCAGAACTGCGCAGGGACCAGCGGACTGCAGACCCGACCCGTGAAGTGCGGACCTGACCCAAGATCGGCGAAGATGGGGAGATGACCCGCGCCAGCCTCGACAAGCAGCCCAGGGACGTCGCCGCGATGTTCGATACCGTCGCGGCCAAGTACGACCTGACCAACGATGTCCTTTCCCTGGGCCAGGACCGTCGGTGGCGCAGGCTGGTCCGTGAGGCCGTGGGTGCCCAGCGCGGCAACACAGTCCTGGATATCGCGGCCGGCACGGGCACGAGCAGCGAGCCCTTTGCGGACGCGGGCGTCAACGTCGTTCCAGCCGACTTCTCCCTGGGGATGCTTCGGGTCGGCAACCGGCGCCGGCCGGACCTGGCTTTCACGGCCGCGGACGCCCTCAGGCTGCCGTTCGCGGACGACTCCTTCGACGCGGTCACCATGTCGTTCGGGCTGCGCAACGTCGTGGGCACCAGCGAGGCGCTCGCAGAGTTCCTGCGGGTCACCAAGCCCGGCGGCTCGCTGGTCATCTGCGAGTTCAGCCACCCCAGTGTCAGGGTGTTCCGCACGGTCTACTCCAAGTACCTGATGCGTGCCCTCCCGCCGATCGCGCGCAAGGTCAGCTCCAACCCCGACTCCTACGTCTACCTCGCGGAGTCCATCCAGGCCTGGCCGGACCAAGCCGGTATGGCGCGCCTGATCACCGAGGCGGGGTGGCAGGACGTGGCCTGGCGCAACCTGTCGGGCGGCATCGTCGCCCTGCACCGTGCCACGAAGCCCGACCGCCCGGACGCAAGGTAGAGTTTTGCGGAGTTCGTGAAGACCTTCACAAGCGCTGCCAGCCCGTTGTCAGCTCCACAGCAATCACCATGGCGAGGCCCCCTGTGAGTCCGAGAATCACCACCAGTGCCACGGCCGACGTCCTGACCGTGTCATCGTCTGCACCGGTGCAGTCCGCAGACGTCATCATCGTTGGCGCCGGCCCTGCCGGATCGGCCACAGCCGCCTACTTGGCGATGGCCGGTCTCGACGTCCTGCTGTTGGAGAAGGCCACCTTCCCGCGTGAGAAGGTCTGCGGCGACGGCTTGACCCCCCGGGCCGTCCGCGAGCTGATCACCCTCGGCGTCCCCACCCCTGAGGAAGACGGCTGGATCAAGAACCACGGCCTGCGCATCGTCGGTGGCGGTCATCGGCTGCAGCTCCCCTGGCCTGACCTGGCGAGCTTCCCGCCATACGGCCTGGTGCGCACCCGGCTCGACTTCGACGACATCCTGGCCAAGCACGCGGTCAAGCACGGTGCCCGCCTGCTCGAGGCCACCAACGTGACCGGGCCGGTTCTGGACAATCGCACCGGCTCCATCATCGGCGTCCGGGCCAAGGCGATGGATGTCGATGGCCGTCCCACCGGCGAGGAGCTCACCTACACCGCTCCGCTGGTGGTCGCCGCTGACGGCAACTCGAGCAGGCTGAGTATGGCGATGAACCGGCCCCGGCGCGACGACCGCCCGCTGGGTGTCGCCGTCCGGACCTATTACACCAGCCCGCGTCACGACGACGACTACCTGGAGTCCTGGCTCGAGCTGTGGTCTGAGGGTGACGACGGCCAGAAGAAGCTGTTACCCGGCTACGGCTGGATCTTCGGCGTGGGCGACGGCACCTCCAACGTCGGCCTGGGCATCCTCAACACCTCGGCTGCCTTCGGCAAGGTGGACTACAAGGACATCCTCAAGCGCTGGGTCGACACGCTGCCCCCCGACTGGACCTTCAACGACGAGACGATGACCGGTCCGGTCCGCGGCGCCGTGCTGCCGATGGGTTTCAACCGGCAGCCGCACTACGACAAGGGTCTGCTCCTGGTCGGCGACGCCGGTGGCATGGTCAACCCGTTCAACGGCGAGGGCATCGCCTACGCGATGGAGTCGGGTCGGCTCGCCGCCGAGGTCATCGCCCAGGCCTTCGCCCGGCAGACCGACGCCGGCCGCGAGAAGGTCCTGCAGTCCTACCCCACAGTCATGAAGGACGCCCTCGGTGGCTACTACACACTGGGCCGCGGCTTCGCCACGATGATCGGCAACCCGGAGATCATGCGTCTGGCCGTGAAGTACGGACTGCCTCGCACCACGATGATGAAGTTCCTGCTCAAGATCATGGCCAACCTGGCCGAGCCGCATGGTGGCGACGCCGGCGATCGGCTGATCAACGCCTTGTCGAAGATGGCCCCCTCGGCATGAGCCTGCGCACCGCCTCTAGGCTGGTGCCGCAGTCGAGGCAGTCCGGCAACCGAAAGGGGAACGCGCCCCGATGACCAACCAGTACGTTCCACTGTTGTTCCTGGCGGGGATCGGCGCTGCCTTTGCCGTCTTCTCCGTGTTCGTCAGCCCCTTCGCCGGGCCCAAGCGCTACAACCGCGCCAAGCTTGACGCCTATGAGTGCGGCATCGAGCCGACGCCCCAGGCGCTCGGTGGGGGCAAGGTGCCGATCAAGTACTACCTGACCGCGATGCTCTTCATCATCTTCGACATCGAGAGCGTCTTCCTCTACCCGTTCGCGGTGGCCTTCAGCAAGCTGGGCCTGTTCGCACTGGTCGAGATGGTGCTGTTCATTATCACGGTGTTCGTCGCGTACGCCTATGTATGGCGTCGTGGCGGGCTCGAGTGGGACTGAGTAGGGACTGACCAATGGGTATCGAAGAAAAAATCCCCGCCGGCTTCCTGCTGACCACGGTCGAGCAGCTCGCGGGCTACATGCGCAAGAGCTCGGTATGGCCGGCCACGTTCGGCCTGGCCTGCTGCGCCATCGAGATGATGGCCGTCGGCACGCCTGACTATGACATCGCCCGATTCGGCATGGAACGGTTCAGCGCCACGCCGCGCCAGGCAGACCTGATGATCGTGGCCGGCCGGGTCAGCCAGAAGATGGCGCCCGTGGTACGTCAGGTCTACGACCAGATGCCCGAGCCCAAGTGGGTCATCTCGATGGGCGTCTGTGCCAGCTCGGGCGGAATGTTCAACAACTACGCCATCGTTCAGGGGGTCGACCACATCATCCCGGTCGACGTCTATCTGCCCGGCTGCCCGCCGCGACCCGAGATGCTGCTCAACGCGATCCTCACCTTGCACGAGCAGATCCAGAACACCCCGCTCGGCGTCAACCGTGTGGCAGCTGCCCATGCGGCTGAGGCTGCGGCTCTGGCCGCGACACCTACGCACCAGATGAAGGGGCTGCTCGCATGACGTCGACCGGGAGTGAGGATCGAAGCGCAGCGAGGACCGGAGCGACCAACGAGGCGGCATCAGAGAGCATGAGCGACGCAGGAGCGAAGGACAACCTCCCGGCCACACCCGGCACTGTTCCCGAGCCAGTGGTCATCGACTCGCGACAGGGAATGTTTGGGGCTTCCCAGGGGGGCGACACCAGCGGCTATGGCGGCCTGGTGGCTCCGGTGCTCTTCCCGGCCGCCGCTGTGCGCCCCTACGGCGCGTACTACGACGAGGTCGCCGACCAGCTGGAACGCGCGCTCGCCGGCGACGGTCCGACATACTCACAGGCCGTCGAGCGGGTTGTGGTCGACCGTGGCGAGATGACCATCTTCGTTGCTCGCGAGCATCTCGTGGGCGTCGCACGCGCGTTGCGTGACGACCCGGCGCTGCGCTTCGAGATGTGCACCGGCGTCTCGGGCGTCCACTACCCGCACGAGGTTGGTCGCGAGCTGCACGCTGTCTACTACCTGCTCTCGATCACCAATGGTGGCAGGCGGATTCGCCTTGAGGTGACCTGCCCGGACGACGACCGCCACATTCCGTCGATCGTCGAGGTCTACCCGGCTAACGACTGGCACGAGCGCGAGACCTGGGACATGTTCGGCATCGAGTTCGACGGCCACCCGGCATTGACCCGCATCCTGATGCCGGACGACTGGCCCGGTCACCCGCAGCGCAAGGACTACCCGCTCGGCGGCATTCCTGTGGAGTACAAGGGCGCCACCATCCCGCCGCCAGACCAGCGCAGGTCGTACAACTGATGGGGTCGTGCAACTGATGACGGAACAGACTCGCGACATCTACTCCACCTCGGTGGGTGACACCAAGGACGCCGAGGGCGCCAGGGTGTACAACACAATCGGTGGCGACTGGGACGCCATCGTCGACGAGGCATCCGCCCTGCATGAGGAGCGGATCGTCGTTAACATGGGCCCGCAGCATCCCTCGACGCACGGCGTCCTGCGACTCATCCTCGAACTCGACGGCGAGACCGTCACCGAGGCCAGGGCGGGCATCGGCTACCTGCACACGGGCATCGAGAAGAACATGGAGTTCCGTAACTGGACCCAGGGCGTGACGTTCTGCACCCGGATGGACTACCTCGCGCCGCTGTTCAACGAGACCGCCTACTGTCTGGCCGTCGAGAAGCTGCTCGGCATCAGCGACCAGATTCCCGAACGTGCCAGCGTCATCCGCGTGCTGATGATGGAGCTCAACCGGGTCGGGTCCCACCTCGTGGCCCTGGCCACCGGCGGGATGGAGATGGGCGCGACCACGATCATGACCATCGGCTTCCGCGAGCGTGAGCGGATCCTCGCGATCTTCGAGATGATCACCGGCCTGCGGATGAACCATGCGTACGTCCGCCCCGGTGGCGTGGCGCAGGACCTGCCGCCCGGCGCGATCGACAAGATCCGCGACGCCATCCCGCTGATCCGTCGCGGCATCGGCGAGCTCGAACGGCTGCTCAACGAGAACCCGCTCGTCAAGGGCCGAATGGTGAACGTGGGCTACCTCGACCTCACCGGCTGTATGGCGCTGGGTATCACCGGCCCGATGCTGCGCTCGACCGGTCTGCCGCACGACCTGCGCAAGTCCAGCCCCTACTGCGGTTACGAGGGCTACGAGTTCGACGTGCCGGTTCGCGACACCTGCGACGCCTATGGCCGGCTGCGGGTCCGCATCGGCGAGATGTATGAGTCGCTCAAGATCGTCGAACAGGCCGCGGACAAGCTACAAAGCGCCGAGCTGACCAACAGCCCGGTCATGGTCGAGGACAAGAAGATCGCTTGGCCGGCCCAGCTGTCCCTCGGCGGTGACGGGATGGGCAACAGCCTGGACCACATCCGCCAGATCATGGGCACCTCGATGGAGTCCTTGATCCACCACTTCAAGCTGGTGACTGAGGGTTTTCGCGTTCCGCCCGGCCAGGTCTATGTCGCCATCGAGTCGCCCAAGGGCGAGCTCGGGGTGCACCTGGTCTCCGATGGTGGCACCCGGCCCTATCGTGCGCACTTCCGGGACCCGTCGTTCAACAACCTGCAGGCGGCCGCCGCGATCTGTGAAGGCGGTCAGCTCGCCGATGTCATCGTCGCCGTCGCCTCGATCGACCCCGTGATGGGAGGCGTGGACCGCTGATGCTTACCGACAGTGACCCGAACTATGGCGTGGTGCCCTCGCTCGACACCGGCGCCTACCCGGATGACGTGATGGCGGGCCTACGCGCAGACGCCGAGCAGATCATCGCCCGCTATCCCCAGAAGCGCTCAGCCTTGTTGCCGCTGCTACACCTTATGCAGTCCGTCGACGGCTACGTCGCGCCCCGGGGGATCGACCTGTGCGCCGAGCTGCTGGGTCTGACCGGCGCCGAGGTGAGTGGCGTCGCAACCTACTACACCCAGTTCAAACGCCACCCCAACGGCACGTACACCGTTGGCGTCTGCACCAACACCCTGTGCGCGATCATGGGCGGCGACGAGATCTGGGACTCCGTCAGCGCGCATCTGGGCATTGGCCACGACGAGACCACCGCCGACGGCATGGTCACCCTTGAGCGGATCGAGTGCAACGCCGCCTGTGACTACGCGCCCGTGGTCATGGCCAACTGGGAGTTCTTCGACAACCAGACGCCTCAGTCCGCCAGTCAGCTCGTCGACGACCTGCGCTCGGGTGCCCCGGTGACTCCCACCCGCGGCGCCTCCAAGGTCTGCAGCTTCAAACAGGTCTCACGGGTTCTGGCCGGCTTTCATGACGGACTGGCCGACGAGGGCGTCGGCGCCGGCCCGGCCTCGCTGGAGGGCCTTCGGGTTGCCAAGGCCCAGTCCGGGGTTGCCAAGGCCGACAAAGGGAAGGCGAAGAAGAAGTGAGCACCCAGCTGACCCCGATCCTCACGAGGTTCTGGGATGACCCCCAGTCGTGGACGATGGCGACCTACGAGAAGAACGACGGCTACAAGGCACTCAAGAGCGCGCTGAAGGTGCCACAGGCCGACCTGGTGCAGGTGGCCAAGGACTCCGGTCTGCGCGGCCGAGGTGGTGCGGGTTTCCCGACTGGCATGAAGTGGGGTTTCCTGCCTGCGCCGGACGGTGGCCCCCGCTACCTCGTGGTCAACGCCGACGAGTCCGAGCCGGGTACCTGCAAGGACACCCCGTTGATGATGGCGGCCCCGCAGCTGCTGATCGAGGGCATGGTCATCACGTCGTTCGCCATCGGCTGCAACCATGCCTTCATCTACGTGCGCGGCGAGGTCGTCCACGTCTACCGTCGACTGCTGCGAGCGGTCGAAGAGGCTTATGCCGCAGGCTATCTGGGCAAGAACATCCTCGGCAGCGGCTTCGACCTCGAGATCACGCTGCATGCCGGCGCCGGCGCCTACATCTGCGGTGAGGAGACGGCGCTGCTGGACTCCCTCGAGGGTCGGCGTGGCCAACCGCGCCTCAAGCCGCCGTTCCCGGCTGTCGCTGGTCTCTATGCGCGGCCGACCGTGGTCAACAACGTCGAGTCGATCGCCGCCATCGCCCCGATTCTGCTCAACGGCGCCAAGTGGTTCGCCGACATGGGCACCGAGAAGTCAACTGGCTTCGGCATCTTCAGCCTCTCCGGCCACGTGGCCCGCCCCGGTCAGTACGAAGCACCGCTGGGCATCACCTTGCGAGAGCTGCTGGAGATGGCCGGCGGGATGCGGGACCCGAGCAAGAAGCTGAAGTTCTGGACCCCGGGTGGTTCGTCCACACCGATGTTCACCGACCAGCACCTCGACGTGCCGCTGGACTTCGAGTCTGTCGCCGCAGCCGGGTCGATGCTCGGCACGCGCGCCCTGCAGATCTTCGACGAGACCGTGTCGGTGGTCCGGGCGGTCTCACGCTGGACCGACTTCTACGCGCACGAGTCCTGCGGCAAGTGCACGCCCTGTCGTGAGGGCACGTTCTGGCTCAAACAGATCATGGAACGCCTCGAGCACGGCAAGGGCTCGCAGGACGACATCGACAAGCTCCTGGACATCTGCGACAACATCTTCGGTCGCTCGTTCTGCGCATTGGCGGACGGTGCGGTCAGTCCGATCACCTCTGCGGTGAAGTACTTCCGCGAGGAGTTCGAGGCCGGCATGCACACCCCTGCCTTTGAGCTCTTCCCGCCGGCCGCCTCGACGCTCTTCGCGAAGGAGTCCGTGCCCGCATGACCGTCACCACAACAGATCTGGTCACGTTAACCATCGACGGGGTCGCTCTCAGCGTCCCCAAGGGCACCCTGGTGATCCGCGCCGCCGAGCAGATCGGCGTGCAGATCCCGCGGTTCTGCGACCACCCGCTGCTCGAGCCCGTGGGCGCCTGTCGTCAGTGCCTGGTCGAGGTTGCGACCCCGGGCCCTGACGGCTCGCTGCGGCCGATGCCCAAGCCGATGACCTCCTGCACCACCACGGTCAGCGACGGGATGGCGGTCAAGACGCAGCACACCTCGCCGATGGCGGACAAGGCCCAGCACGGTCAGATGGAGTTCTTGCTGATCAACCACCCGCTGGACTGTCCGGTCTGCGACAAGGGCGGCGAGTGCCCCCTGCAGAACCAGGCCATGTCCAACGGCCGGACCACCAGCCGTTTTGAGGACGTCAAGCGCACCTACCCCAAGCCGGTCAAGCTCTCGTCGCAGGTGCTTCTCGACCGAGAGCGCTGTGTCCTCTGCGCACGCTGCACCCGATTCTCCGACCAGATCGCCGGCGACCCGTTCATCACCCTGATCGAGCGTGGCGCCCTGCAACAGATCGGCCTCTTCCAGGACAAGCCGTTCGACTCCTACTTCTCGGGCAACACCGTCCAGATCTGCCCGGTCGGGGCGCTGACCGGCGCGGCATACCGCTTCCGGTCCCGCCCCTACGACCTGATCTCCACACCCAGCGTGTGTGAGCACTGCTCCAGCGGTTGTGCGACCCGCACCGACCATCGTCGTGGCATCGTCCTGCGCCGGATGGCCGCCAACGACCCGGCGGTCAACGAGGAGTGGAACTGCGACAAGGGCCGCTGGGCATTCACCTACGCCACCAGCACTGACCGGATCACCGACCCGCTGGTCCGCGGCGATGACGGCAACCTGCACGTGGCCTCGTGGCCCGAAGCCCTGGATGCCGCAGCTCGCGGTCTGGCCGAGGCTCGCGACACCAAAGGTGTCGGCGTGCTCGTCGGCGGCAGGGTCACCGGTGAGGACGCCTACGCCTACAGTAAGTTCGCCCGAATAGTGTTGCAGACAAACGACATTGACTTCCGTGCCCGGCCGCACTCGGTCGAGGAGGCCGCGTTTCTGGCCAGCAGCGTCGTGGCTACCGGCCCATCCGATGGCGCTGGCGGGTCGGTGACCTATGCCGAGCTGGAGGCCGCCAAGACCGTGCTGCTCGTGGGCTTCGAGCCCGAGGACGAGTCGCCCATCGTGTTCCTTCGACTCCGCAAGGCGTTCCGCAAGAACCGGACTGCTGTATTCGCGGTCGCGCCCCTCGCGTCGCGCGGCTTGAAGAAGCTCGGCGGCACCGTGATCACGACCGCCCCCGGCACTGAGGCCGAGGTCCTGCAGGCTCTGGC
>JAYSQH010000068.1:0-1941 GCA_043721655.1 Phycicoccus sp.
TGTGCCAGGTCCTCGTAGCCACGGTTGATCACGTAGACGTTTCGCAAGACCGAGGTGCCCGGGGCCGCGAGCATGGCCAACAGGACGACCACGGCAGGACGCAGGGCCGGCGGGCAGATGACCTCGGCGGCTCGCCAGCGGGTCGGTCCCTCGATCAGCACCCGATGCGGGTCGAGCAGCTGGACTTTGGCGCCGACCTTGGTCAGCTCGGTGAGATAGATCGCCCGGTTGTCATAGACCCAGTCGTGGATCATCGTCGTTCCGGTGGCGCACGCCGCGATGATGGCGAAGAACGGCAGGTTGTCGATGTTCAGGCCGGGGAACGGCATCGGATGGATCTTGTCGGCGGGTGCCGTCAGCGGGCCGGGGACCGTGGTCAGGTCGACGAGACGGGTGAGCCCGTTGGCCGAGCGGTACTCCGGCGTGATGTCGTACTTCATCCCCATGCCCTCGAGCAGGGTCAGCTCGATCTCGAGGAACTCGATGGGCACCCGACGGATGGTGATGGCGGACTCGGTGACGACGGCCGCAGCCAGCAGGCTCATGGCCTCGATCGGGTCCTCTGAGGGTGAGAACTCGACGTCGACATTGATCACGGGCCGGCCGTGGATGGTCAGCGTGGTGCTGCCGATTCCCTCGATGGTCACCCCGAGCACCTGGAGGAAGAAGCAGAGGTCCTGGACCATGTAGTTGGAGCTGGCGTTGCGGATGACGGTGACGCCGTTGTGTCGTGCTGCGGCCATCAACGCGTTCTCAGTGACGGTGTCACCGCGTTCGGTCAGGATGATCGCCCTGCCGGGACTGACCTTGCGGTCCACCTTGGCATCGTAGAAGCCCGCAACGGCGTTGACGTTGAGCCCGAACGCGCGCAGGGCGTGCAAGTGAGGCTCCACCGTCCGGGTGCCGAGGTCGCAGCCCCCGACATAGGGCAGGCGGAACGTATCGAGCTCGTGCAGCAGGGGCCCGAGGAACATGATCACCGTGCGGGTGCGACGTGCAGCGTCGAGGTCCATCGCATCGAGATTGAGGTGGGCCGGGGGAGTGATCTCGAGGTCGTTGCTCTCTGGGAGCCATCGGGTCTTGACGCCGATGCTGGTCAGCACCTCGAGGATGCGGTTGACCTCTTCGATCCGGGCGAGGTTGCGCAAGGTCGTGCGCCCGTGGTTGAGCAGCGAGGCGCACAACAGCGCGACGGCTGCGTTCTTGCTGGTCTTGACGTCGATCGCACCGGACAGCTTGGTCCCTCCGACGATTCGCAGGTGCTGTGGGCCGGAGTGACCCATCGAGACGAACTCGGAGTCGAGGCTCTGGCCGATTCGAGCAAGCATCTCAAGGCTGAGATTCTGCTTGCCCTGTTCGATCCGCGCCACCGCGCTCTGGCTGGTCCCCAGAGAGTCGGCAAGATCGTTCTGTGTCAGTCCTTGGTGCCGTCGGGCATCCCGGATCAAGGTGCCGATCCGGCCCAAGTAGTTCTCTTTCATGTCTGCAACTATAAATCAAATATGAGATACCTGTTTGCCATGTGCAGCCTCCGCGAGTCGGGGTCAGTGCTGTAGAGCCAGGCCTTGCGCCGCGATCGCCGTGCAGGACAACCAGGGGTATGCGCGGATGCTCGCCTCAGGGTCGAAGGTCAGGTCGCAGGTGTCCATGGCCAGGGAAGCGCGCGCCAACCTCGCCATCGTCGGGTTGAACGGCCTGGCGATCGCCCCCATCGCCTTGAGCCCCGGTCGCGGGACGTGGCGCACGCTGCCGCTGACGCCCATCGACGCCTGAACGAGGCGGGCAAGGTCGTTGAACGTGAGGTTGTCCGGTCCGCCCACCTCGATCGCCCGTCCTCGCGTCGCAGGATCCATCGTCGCGTGAACGACGGCGTCGGCCACATCCTGCACCCACACGAAGTTGATCGGGTTGTCGCCGTTGCCGAATACCTTTGGCCGCCCA
>JAYSQH010000069.1:0-8797 GCA_043721655.1 Phycicoccus sp.
CAGTCCCGACTCTCCCGTCACCGTGCCGGCGAGCTCGTCGAAGAGGGCCGGCGAGGCGCGGCGGCGTTGGCCATCATCGTGGCCGACAGTGCGGCATACCTCTCGGTGGCGGCCTTCGTGCGAGTGCTCGCGGAGGCAGCGGTGGCCGTCCTGCTCACCCTCGCCGTGGTCGACGCGGTCAGCGACTTCTGGCCGACGCTGCTGATCTCCATCGCGGTCATGGCCGTGGTCTCCTTTGCCCTTGTGGGGGTCTCGCCCCGAACCCTCGGTCGCCAGCACGCCGACCTTGTGGCGCTGCTGACCGCGCCGCTCCTGGTGCTGCTGCGTCGGGTGCTCGGCCCGGTGGCGCGCCTCCTGGTGCTGCTGGCCAACGCCGTGACCCCAGGCCGCGGATACCGCGACGGGCCGTTCGAGTCAGAGGCTGAGCTCCGCGACCTTGTCGACATCGCGGGGGAGTCATCCCTGATCGAGGCCGGGGAACGCGAGATGATCCACTCCGTCTTCGAGCTTGGCGACACCGTCGTGCGCGAGGTGATGGTGCCGCGCACCGACATGGTGACCATGGACCAGGACAAGACCCTGCGACAGGCCATGTCGTTGTTCCTGCGATCGGGGTTCTCCCGGATCCCTGTCGTCGGTGACGGTCCGGACGACGTTCTCGGGCTTCTCTACTTCAAGGATGTCGCCCGGAGGGTGTACGCCGACGCGGATGCCGCCGCTCTGCAGGCACATCATCAGATGCGACCCGTCCAGTACATTCCCGAGAGCAAACCGATCGATGACCTGTTGCGTGAGATGCAGCGGGACCAGAACCATTTCGCCGTCGTCATCGACGAATACGGTGGAACCGCAGGCTTGGTCACGATTGAGGACATCCTCGAAGAGATCGTCGGAGAGATCGACGACGAGTATGACCGCGAAGGTCCCAGCGTCGAAGAGCTCGAGGACGGCTCGGCCCGCGTTCCCGCCGCGATGCACATCGATGACCTGGCCGAGCTCTTCGACGTGACCCTCGAGGATGACGAGGTCGACACGGTCGGAGGCCTACTCGCCAAGACCAACGGCCTGGTTCCGATCCTTGGCTCGCACTGCGAGGTCGCCGGTCTGTCGCTGACGGCCGAGCGGATGGCCGGGCGTCGTCACCGCATTGCCACGGTGATCGTGCGACGCTTGGCGAACGAACACAGGACAACCCGGGAGGACGCGTCGTGACGCAGGAGTTCAGGGCGGGTTTCGCCTGTCTGGTCGGCCGCCCCAACGCCGGCAAGTCGACGCTGACCAATGCGCTGGTCGGCCAGAAGGTCGCCATCACCTCGAGCAAGCCGCAGACCACGCGGCACACCATCCGGGGGATCGCGACCTCCGAGACAGCGCAGCTGATCCTGGTCGACACCCCCGGTCTGCACAAGCCCCGGACGCTGTTGGGTCAGCGCCTGAACGACCTGGTTCGCGAGACGCTGCTCGAGGTGGACGTGATCGGTTTCTGCCTGCCTGCCGACGAGCGGATCGGGCCTGGCGACAACTACATCGCCAGGGAGCTCACCGAGCTGCAGCGGGCCAAACGTCGTCCCGTGGTCGCGATCGCCACCAAGAGCGACCGGGTCGACAAGAAGCGGCTGGCCGAACACCTCATCGCCATCGACCAGCTCGGTGACTGGGATGCCATCATCCCCTGCTCAGCCGTGCGGGGCGACCAGGTCGCCGAGGTCGCCACCGTGCTTTCCTCCTATCTGCCGGTCTCGCCGATGCTGTATCCCGACGGGGTGCTGACCGATGAGCCCGAGATCATCATGATCGCCGAGCTGGTGCGTGAAGCGGCGCTCGAAGGTCTGGATGACGAGATGCCGCACAGCCTGGCCGTCGTCGTCGACGAGATGCTCCCGCGTGAGGGCCGGCCGGAGAGCTCCCCTCTGCTCGATGTCAGGGTCAACGTGTTCGTCGAGCGGACCAGCCAGAAGGCCATCATCATCGGCAAGGGCGGAGCGCGTCTTCGTGAGGTCGGCACCACCGCGCGTGCGGGGATCGAGGCACTGCTAGGCCAGCGGATCTATCTCGACCTGCACGTCAAGGTTGCCAAGGACTGGCAGCGCGACCCCAAGCAGCTCCAGCGCCTGGGTTTCTAGGCGTCCGTTCTCAGGCGTCCAGCATGCGGGACCAATGTCCAATTCGTGGACGGTCGGTAGGTTGACCACCTATCGTGGGCTGGTGCGCATCGCGTCTGGAGCCCTGCTCCTCCTTCGCTGCCGCGGCGAGGCCCTCTAAGACGGCCGCCCTCGTCGCGGAGTTTGAGTTGCCCGGCCCGACCGAATGCAACCAGACGTGAGAGGCGAGAACATGATTCACCCCCAACAGCCCAGCGGTATGCCGATCGGCAAGTACCTTCCGTTCGACCAGCAGATCTCGGTGGAGCTACCCGACCGGACCTGGCCGACCGCACGGATGACGCACGCTCCACGCTGGTGCGCCGTGGACCTGCGCGACGGTAACCAGGCGCTTATCGACCCGATGAACCCCGAGCGCAAGAAGCGGATGTTCGACCTGCTGGTGCGGATGGGCTACAAGGAGATCGAGGTCGGCTTCCCGTCGGCGAGCCAGACCGACTTCGACTTCGTGCGGATGCTGATCGAGGGCGGGCACATCCCCGACGACGTGACCATCCAGGTATTGACCCAGGCCCGGGACCACCTGATCGAACGCACCTATGACTCGATCCGCGGGGCCAAGCAGGTGATCGTGCATCTCTACAACTCGACCTCGGTGCTGCAACGGCGCGTCGTCTTCGGCCTGGACAAGGACGGCATCGTGGACGTCGCGCTCCAGGGCGCCCGGCTGTGTCGCAAGCTCGAGGAGACCATTCCGGAGACGACCGTCTACTACGAGTACTCGCCCGAGTCGTACACCGGCACCGAGCAGGACTTCGCGGCTCGGATCTGTAACGAGGTCATCGAGGTCTTCGACGCCCGCCCCGACCACAAGGTGATCATCAACCTGCCGGCCACGGTCGAGATGGCCACCCCCAACGTCTATGCCGACTCGATCGAGTGGATGTCGCGCCACCTGACCCCCCGTGAGTC
Source organism: Phycicoccus sp. (assembly GCA_043721655.1). GTDB lineage: Bacteria > Actinomycetota > Actinomycetes > Actinomycetales > Dermatophilaceae > UBA4719. Next base: position 3,075 of record JAYSQH010000069.1, read on the forward strand.
GATCGTGCTGTCGCTGCACCCGCACAACGACCGCGGAACCGGTGTGGCCGCAGCCGAGCTGGGCTTTCTCGCGGGTGCCGACCGGATCGAGGGCTGCCTCTTCGGCAACGGCGAGCGGACCGGAAACGTCTGCCTGGTGACATTGGGTATGAACCTGTTCAGCCAGGGCATCGACCCGCAGATCGACTTCTCGGACCTCGACGAGATTCGGCGCACGGTGGAGCACTGCAACCAGCTGCCCGTCCACGAACGCCATCCCTATGGCGGCGACCTCGTCTTCACGGCCTTCTCCGGATCGCACCAGGACGCGATCAAGAAGGGCTTCGAGTTCATGGAGTCCGACGCGTTGGAGGCCGGCACGTCGGTCGACGACATCGTATGGGGCGTGCCGTATCTGCCGATCGACCCCCACGACATCGGCCGGTCCTACGAGGCGGTCGTGCGGGTCAACAGCCAGTCGGGCAAGGGCGGCGTGGCCTACATCCTCAAGAGCGAGCACCACCTGGACCTACCCCGCAGGCTCCAGATCGAGTTCAGTGGTGTCATCCAGAGGCGGACCGACGTCGTGGGTGGCGAGATCTTGCCGGTGGCGTTGTGGTCGGCGTTCCAGGACGAGTACCTCCCGGTGAGTGCCGCGGAAGCCGCTGCGGCCAATACCGAGCAATGGGGCCGGTTCTCACTGCTGAGGATGCGTTCGGACTCGACGGTCGACGGTGCCGACCTGATCTCGGTGGCGCTCACCGACAGTGGTCAGGAAGTCACCATCGAGGGCAGCGGCAACGGACCGATCGCGGCCTTCGTGGCGGCGCTGGCGACGCTCGACGTCGACGTTCGCGTCCTGGACTATGCCGAGCACGCGCTGTCGTCCGGTGGCGACGCGCGGGCAGCAGCCTACGTCGAGGCGGCGGTCGGCGAACGGGTGCTCTGGGGGGTCGGTCTCGATGCCAACATCGTGATCGCCTCGCTCAAGGCGGTCGTCTCCGCGGTCAACCGCTCCGAGCGCGAAAAGACTGTTGCGGCAGAGGCCTGACGAACCTCAGGTCATCAGATGCCCTGGGCGATGATCTGGTCGAAGTGCTGAAGGACCTGCGGGTCGCCAATTCGCTCGATCTCGCCTGTGGGCGGACGGTGCCACAGCCAGCAGTCGAGGTCGGCGGCGGTCCCGCTGACGGTGGCGGCCGCGGTCGCACCTGTGTCTGACCCGCCGGCGTCTGACTCAGCAACCCTGAGGTCGGGCTCGTCGTGGGTCGTGCCGTGGTCATCGGTGCCGGTGAGCTGGCCGAGGGTCAGCAGCCAGGACAGTCCGGTGTCGGTGGTCCGGATCCGAAGAGTCTGCGTCGGGTCGGGGGCGAATCGACCCCAGGAGGGTGCGCCGCCGTACATCACCCGCAGGATCTCGTCGACTCCGTCGGTGCTGAGCTCGGGGCCCATCGGTCTGCGTTCGCCGGCGGTGAGCTCGGCGTCGAGCCGGTGGATGAGTGCCTCGTGGGCCTGCCGGCGACGGATGAACCCGACCGTGTGGTCGTCGGACCAGGTCCAGACCGGTTTGTCGTCGGGAGTCGTGCTCAGAATCTGGTGCAGATCCCTGCTGGCCTCGTCGTAGAACGCCAGAAGGTCGTCTCGGTCGACGGGCCGAGTACCGTTGTCCAGCGCCTTGACGTCCGCACCCGCGGTCAGCCCACGAGTCACGATCGTCCCCCAGAACCGCTGAACCTCCGCGAGGTGCCACAGCAGGTCGTCGGCATCCCAGTCTGGGCAGGTCGGCACTCGCGACTCGGGTGGCGTCTGCCGCAGGACCTCCACGAAGCGCGCCGAGTCGCGCGCCAGGTGGGCAAGGTAGTCGAGATCTCTCGATGCGCTGTCTGTCGTCATGGTTGGTAACCTATCCGCGACCAGTGACCGGCACGTCATACCGGCGCAGGAGGTCCGGCATAGGACAATGGACCTCATGGCCCTGTATCGCGACGCCGCGATCGTCCTGCGCGCCCAGAAACTGGGTGAGGCGGACCGCATCGTCACGCTCCTGACGCGCCAGCACGGCAAGGTCAGAGCCGTCGCGAAAGGCGTGCGCCGGACCAAGTCGCGTTTCGGTGCCCGGCTCGAGCCGTTCATGGTCGTGGACGTCCAGCTTTACGAGGGACGCTCCCTGGATACGGTGACCCAGGCCGAAACCCTTGCGCCGTATGGCGATCCGATCGCCCGTGACTATGTCGCCTACACCGCCGCGACAGCGATGCTTGAGACTGCCGAACGGCTCACCGAGGAACGCGAGCCGGCCGTACAACAGTTCTTGCTGTTGGCCGGCGGGCTGAGCGCTCTGGCCGGTCAGGAGCATGAGGCCGGGCTGGTCCTGGACTCCTACCTGCTGCGGTCGTTGGCCGTCGCGGGCTGGGCGCCGAGCTTCCACGACTGCGCGCAGTGCGGTGCCGAGGGACCCCAGCGTGCCTTCAACCTGGCCAGCGGTGGCACCGTCTGCCCGTCCTGCCGGACGCCGGGTTCAGCTTCCCCGGCACTGCCTACCCTTGAGCTGCTGGGCGCCCTGCTCGTGGGTGACTGGGACATCGCCGACCAGAGCCTGCCGCAGCATCGTCGTGAGGGCAGCGGCCTGGTGACGGCGTTCCTGCAGTGGCACCTCGAGCGCGGCGTGCGATCCCTGCGTCTCGTGGAGCGGGTGTGAGCAAACCGCCTGTGAGGAGCACGAGTCCGCGCCTCCCGCAAGCGCCCTTCCCGCATCCCTCAGGTGCCCGCCCACCCGTCATACCTGCGGCATTGGTGCCTGGTCACATCGCGATCGTCATGGATGGCAACGGTCGATGGGCCAACGCTCGGGGCCTGCCGCGCACCCAGGGCCATGAGGCCGGTGAGGCCTCGCTGCTTGACGTCGTGGCGGGGGCGATCGAGATCGGTGTCAAGAACCTGTCGGCCTACGCCTTCTCCACCGAGAACTGGAAGCGCTCGCCGGACGAGGTCCGCTTCCTGATGGGCTTCAACCGCGACGTGATCCGCCGCCGGCGCGACGTCCTCAACGACTGGGGGGTGCGCGTTCGCTGGATGGGCCGGCGCCCACGCCTGTGGCGCTCGGTGATCAAGGAGCTCGAGGTCGCCCAGGAGATGACCAAGAACAACACGGTCATGACGTTGACCATGTGCGTCAACTATGGCGGTCGCGCCGAGATCGCCGATGCGGTGCGCAAGATCGGCCAGCTGGTCAAGCAGGGCCGGCTCAAGCCCGACCACATCGACGAGCACACGATCGCGCGCTACCTGGACGAGCCCGCGATGCCCGATGTCGACCTGTTCGTGCGGTCCTCGGGCGAGCAGCGGACCAGCAACTTCCTGCTGTGGCAGTCGGCCTACGCCGAGATGGTCTTCCTGGACACACTCTGGCCTGACTTCGACCGGCGCGATCTCTGGCGCGCCATCGAGATCTATGCCGAGCGCGACCGGCGCTACGGCGGTGCCGTGGATCGGGCGATGGGCCCCGGCTGACGCTCAGATCTGGCAGTCGGCGCAGGTGCCGACGATCTCCAGGGTGTGGACCACGTCGCTGAAGTCGTTGTCGGCGCCGATCTTGTCGGCCCACCGCTCGACGGCTGGTCCCTCAACCTCGACCGTCCGGCCGCAGGAGCGACAGACCAGGTGGTGGTGGTGGCGACCGGTGTTGCACCGCCGATAGACGGCCTCGCCGTCAGGGGTGCGCATCATGTCCACGTCGCCATCGGCGGCCATCGCCTGCAGCGTTCGATAGACCGTCGCCAGGCCCACGTTCTGGCTCTGGCCTCGCAGGCGCGCATGCAGTGCCTGCGCTGACAGGAAGTCATCGATCTCTGCGAGCACGGCTCCGACAGCCGCGCGTTGTCTCGTTGGTCGGCGGACGGTTTCGGTCATCAATGCCTCATCGGATCGTCATATGTATCAGAGGGATTGGGGATTGCAGGGTGTTCGTGCGCCCCGTGCAGCGCAAGGTCGTGCTCGTCGTAATGTCCTTGGTGTGGAGCATGGCGGTGACCGTCGTGGAGGTAGTCGACGTGGTCGTTGTGCTCCAGCGCCGGATGACCGCAGTTCTCGCCGTGCTCGTGCTCGTGCAGCTCGGCCTCGAGGTGCCGACGTCTGGCGACCCGATCGCGCAGCGAGCTGTATGACGCAGCCAGCAGGAAGAGCGCGATGGCCAGCAGGACGATGGTTCCGCCGGCAGGGGTATCGACGTAGTACGACAACGTCACGCCGCCCACGCTGCAGACCACCCCGATCACGACCGCAATCCGGATCGCCGAACGGAAGCTGCGCGCGACCAGCTGAGCAGTGGCGTTCGGCACGATCATCAGGGCACTGATCAACAGGAGCCCGACCACGCGCATCGCGACGACCACTGTCACGGCGGTGAGCACCGCCAAGGTGATGTTGAGGGCGGTGACCCGCATCCCCGTGGCCCGCGCATACTCCTCGTCGTTGGCGACGGCGAACAGTCGAGGGCGCAGCGCCCAGGTCACACCGACCACCAGCAGGGCCAGCGCCGCGAAGCCCTTGACGTCGGCTTCGGTCGTTAAGGAGATGGCGCCAAAGAGGTACGAGTCGAGACTGGTGGGAGAGTCGCCCCGGGATATCACGACGACACCCATCGCGATGCCCCCGTAGAACATGACGGCCAGGGCGACGTCGGCGCTGGTCCGGCCGCGGGCGCGCACCAGCTCGATCCCCACCGCGGCCAGGACGGCGAACACCAGCGCGGTCAGGACCGGTGCCTGGTTCGTGACGACGCCCACCGCGACACCGGCCAGAGCGACGTGGCCCATGCCGTCACCGATCAGGGACAGCCGGCGCTGGACCAGGAAGACGCCGACCATCGGCGCCGCGAGGCCGACGAAGAACGCGGCCAGGAGTGCCAGCTGCATGAAGCCGTAGGTGAGGATCTCAGGCATCGTGATGTCCCGGGAGTCGGTCGAGCGGCCCGGCTGCGGGCCACGCGCGGGGGAGGTTCTCATCGGCATCGTGGTGATGGTCGTGTGCGGGGGCCGGGGAGGCTTGCGAACGTTCGTGATTCGCAGGGGTGTCGTCGAAGGTGACCTTGCCGTGGTCGAGCCGGATGATCCGGGTGAGCACCCCGCGCAGTGCCTGCATCTCGTGGGTGACGATCAGCATGGTGGCCCCGCGCGAAGCCAGTCGGTCGATCACCTGGCTCAGGACCTCCTGGCTGGCCAGGTCGACCCCGGCGGTGGGCTCATCCATGATCAGGACGTCGGGCGTCGAGGCCAGTGCGCGGGCAATCAGCACCCGACGCTGCTGGCCGCCGGAGAGCGTGCTGACGTCGACGGTCGCGCGATCGGCCAGGCCCACCAGTGCCAGGGACTCCTCGATGATCCGGCGGTCCTCATGGTTCGTCCGGGCGAGCCAGCCCTGGTGGGGGAGTCGTCCGATTGCCACGATCTCAGCGACGGTCGACCGCACCGAGGCGGACAGGGTATGACGCTGCGGGACGTACCCCAGGCGGGCATGCTCGCGGAAACGGTCCAGCGGGGTGCCGAACAGCTCCACCTGGCCGCCGAGGTGGTTGTTGAGGCCGAGCAGTCCCTTGACCAAGGTCGACTTGCCCGAGCCGTTGGCGCCCAGCACCGCGACGACCTCACCGGCGTGGATGTCCAGGGTGACCCCGGAGACGACCGCCCGGTCGGCGTACCCGAAGGAGGCTGAGCGGAGTGAGACGATGGCCTGCGAGCGGCCCTCTG
>JAYSQH010000070.1:0-3495 GCA_043721655.1 Phycicoccus sp.
GCGCGCAACTGGTCGCGGCGGTGCACGATCGTCACCGACCGGGCGAACCTAGTCAAGAACGTGGCCTCCTCGACGGCGGAGTCGCCGCCGCCGACGACCACGATGTCCTGGTCACGGAAGAAGAAGCCGTCGCAGGTCGCACACCAGGACACGCCGTGTCCGGAAAGACGTTTCTCGTCTGGCAGCCCCATCTGGCGGTAGGCCGAGCCAGTGGCCAGGATCACGGCGTGCGCCGACCAGGTGTTGCCCTCACCGTCGGTGACCGTCTTGACCGGCCCCTGCAAGGAGACCTCGGTGACGTCGTCGCGGATCAGCTCGGCACCGAAACGCTCGGCCTGCGCGCGCATGGCATCCATCAGGTCAGGACCCATGATGCCGGTGGGGAAGCCGGGGAAGTTCTCGACCTCGGTGGTGTTCATCAAGGCGCCCCCGGCGGTGACCGAGCCTTCGAAGATGACCGGCCTGAGGTTGGCCCGGGCGGCGTAGACAGCCGCGGTGTATCCGGCGGGGCCGGAGCCGATGATGATGACGTTACGGACGTCCGTGCTTGGGCTGCTCACGCTTGACTTGTCCCTCATCTGTTTTGTCGCTCTTGTCACGTGCCGGTCTCGTCTGTCAACTGATCCTATGACGGGGTTGTTCCACCGAAACCACGGGCCACCGGGGCACCACGGACCCCTGTGCCCCGCTCAGGGCAGCGTGGTGGCCGGGCGCAACACGTCTGCGTGGGTTCGCGAGCACTCGCGCCCCACGGCATAGGCGGTTGGTACGCCGTCCCTGGTGGCGACGATAATCACCGCCGGCTGCCCCTCATAGAAGGCGAGGTCTGCCTCTACCACCTGGGCGCCAGCCGCACCGAGGGCGCTCAGGCAGTCGACCAGACCTGCGACAGTGCCGTTGGGGCCGAGGGTTGAGGAGTCGGTGGTCATCCGCTGAGGCGAGTCGAACAGGACGTCGCGCAGGGCCCGCGCCTGGGCCACGAACGTCGCTGTGGAGTATCGAACACTGGACACGCGGATCTGGATCGACGCGGGAGTCACGGCTCTGCGTGGCACGGCCTTGGATGCCTCAGTCGGCGGGATGGAAGCCGTATCTTTGAGCGCCGTCGCACCGCCGGCCGCAGGGGCACCCGAGCTGACGCCGGACGCTGCGCTATTGCTTGCGGAGGTGAGTCCGTTGGTCGTGAATATCGTGGTGCCGACAACTCCGATCAGAACGACTGCTGCTGCCGCGCCGGCGATGGCGAACAGGATTCGTCCGGGCCGGCGGCGGGTGGCAAGCATCGGGGTGACCGAGGAACCTACGGATGAGGGTGCCCGCTGGGCCTGCTCGGCGGCGAGGCTCGCGCTGATGCGCTCGATCAGGTAGGTAGGCATGGGACCGGGCTCTGGCAGCGCAGCCAACAGGGCGCGTACCCCGGTCGGGTCGTTGTCCGGCGACGACTCAACAGGGTGGACAGGGTTGTCGGGGTTGTCGGGGTTGTTGGGGGGGATCAGGGTGCTCACCTCGATGCTGATAGCCAGTTGCGCCGCTGGGGGTATGACGTCAGGAGGATGCCATTGGTTCCTTCGGAGCCTTGCTGACGGGATGGGCGGGCGGTGACGGCAAACCCAGTAACGGCACCATCGCTGCCCGCCCACGCGCGCATCGGGACTTGATGGTGCCTTCCGCGACGTCCAGGACGCCGGCCGCCTCGGCGATGCTGAGTCCGTGCATGTCGACCAGCACCAGGGCTATTCGTTGGGCCTCGGGCAGCTGCGCCAGCGCCCGATGGACGTCAAGGCGGACATCGACACTGTGATGGTGGTCATGGCTGTCGGCCAGACCGATCTGGTTGGCCTCGGGCAGACTCACGACTGGCTTCGTGCGCCGTAGCCGGTCCAGGCATGAGTTGACCACGATCCGGTGCAGCCAGGTCGTGACCGCGGCGTCACCCCTGAACGAGTCGGCGCGGCGAAAGGCCGCGATGAAGGCTTCCTGCACGGCGTCGGATGCCATGTCAGGATCGCGGGTGGTCTTGAGGGCGACGGCCCACATTCGGTCGCGGTGGCGACGGAAGATCTCGCCGAACGCATCTGGGTCGCCGGCGCAGTGGGCCGACAGCAGCTCACGGTCAGACAGCTCGGGGAGGTCGTCCAGGCGCGACATCGGGGCGCACTCAGCTGAGTGCGATCTCCGACATCGAGGCGCGGAACCGGCCACCGTCCGGAGCCAGCTTGGTGAACCAGACGATGACGTACTGCGCCTTTGGCATGGAGCTGGCGGCCTTGATCTGGACCTGGCCGCTGGCCGCGGTGGCGGATCCGATGGCGGTTGCCCCGTCGAGACTGGCGCTCGGCGCGGCATAGATCGTGACATCGAGCGGTCCGGCTCCGAGGGTGATGGTGGCCTGGTTGACCGACGTCGGCTGGCCGAGGTCAAGGAGCAGGCCGACGCCCTTCTTTCCCAGACCACCGAAGGCTGGCGAGTTGTAACCCTCAGACTGCCAGGCGGTCGCCGGGTTGCCGTCGTAGACGCGGGGGGCCAGGGTGTTCTTCTCGTTCCCGTCGCCTTGGGGGTCGAACCCGGTGGCCGACAGGATCGCGATGGGTGCACCCGCCGCCGGCCCCACCGGGCTGGTGGCGGGAGCCGAGGGGGTCACCGTGACGGGTGGCGCGCTCACAGTCACCGTGCGCTTCGGCGTGGGGGCCGGCGTGCCGTCGCCGATGCCGCGAGTGCCGCAGTAGCCCACGAGCAACGACAGCGTGACGAATGCCGCCACGATGATCACGACGATCTTGGACTGATCTCGGCTCGGAGCCTGGGCGGTCGAGGCCGGCAGCAGCGGCAGTGGTGGCTCGATCTCGCCGAAGTTGGCCGACAGCGCTTCGGGCAGCGTCATCCGCTTGCCGTCAAGATCGATGTCCGCCCGGGCGGCCCGGGCCGCAGCCTTGTCGTTCGCCGCCCTGGCGAAGGAACCGACCTTGCCCCCGACGACTCCGGCTGCCGCGCCAGCCCCAGCCATGGCGGTCTCGACGACCTTGGTGGCCGCAGCGCCAGCCCCAGCGAGGGCGGTCTCGACGACCTTGGTGGCCGCACCGCCGGCAGTGCCAGCCGGGCCAGCCGGGCCAGCTGGGCCAGCCTTGTCGACGTCAGTGGACCCGGGGCTGGGCGGGGTCAGGTCGACAACGACGGTTTGCTCCACCGCGGCGCGATGGACGATCTCACGTGCCCACGGCGCAATCTGGCTGGCGAAGTCGCCTGGTGTCAGCGGGCCGGTGTCCTCGTTGAGCGTCATCCGGCACAGTGCATCGAGATCACCGGGGACCCCGGCAGCGATCTCGGACGGTGCCGCTACCCCGCCCACCACCCGCGGTGCAGGCTCGATGCCGGACACCCGCTCGTTCAGCGGCCAACGACTGGTCAGGGCGGCATAGGCCACCGCAACCACTGCGACGGCGTCTCGTCGGGATGCAGCAGCCGGGTCCGGCTCTTCAGTCCCTTTGATCGCGGCAG
>JAYSQH010000071.1:0-15112 GCA_043721655.1 Phycicoccus sp.
GCGGACGCTGACCATGGCCCGTGGCAGGAACATGATCGCGTAGGCCAGCATCAGCAGGACGACGGTCTGGTAGACGGGGCGGACGAAACGGATGGACACCGTGACCAGCGCCAGTGCTACGACGATCCCGGGGACGGCGTTGCCGAAGTAGGTGCTGCGTTCCAGGAGCATGGTCAGGCGACCGCGACGCCGTACGCAGAGCCAGGCGACAGGCAGCGCCAAAGCCATGGTGAGGAACGCGCCCGACGCGCCGAGCCCGAGCGAGGTTGCGGTCGTGGCCAGCAGGTCGCCGACAGGGAAGTCGGTGGACGAGCCGGTGACCAGCCAGAACACCAGGCTCCCGATCGGTACGCCGAGAGCGAGGGTTGTGAGGCCGCCAACGGCGAGCAGGGATGGCAGGGTTGCGCGACCAAGGCGGCGGCGCGGGATGTTTCGCGCACTGCCCCCGCCGAGGCGCGCATAGCGCTGCTGGCCGCGCAGCCGGAGCTCCAGGGTGAGGAGAAGCAAACAGGACAACAGCAGCACCGCCGCCAGCATGTTGGCCGCGGGCCCGTTGAACGAGGAGCGGTACTGGTCGTAGATGGCCGTCGTGAACGTCGGGAAACGCAGCATCTGCAGGGCACCGAACTCGGCCAGCAGGTGCAGCGCCACGATCAGCGACCCACCCAGCAGTGCCGGGCGCAGCTGCGGCAGGACCACAGTCAGGAAGGTGCGCCACGGGCCATAGCCCAGGGCCGCCGCGGTCTCTTCCAGGGCCGGGTCCAGGCCGCGCAGCATTGCCGCGACCGGCAGATAGACCAGGGGGTAGTAGGAGAGGGTCACAATCATGAGGGCTCCGGCATACCCCTCGACCTTGGCTGTCAGCGAGACCCAGCCGAAGCTGTTGACGAAGGCCGGGACAGCGAGGGGGGCGACCAGCAGCGTGTTCCACACCCGTCGCCCGGGCAGAGTCGTGCGCTCGACCAGCCACGCCATGCCGGTGCCGATGCTCGAGGCCAGCCCGACACAGCCGAAGACCAGCAGACCCGTATTGCGCAGCAGCTCGCCGACGCGTGGGCGCCAGGTCAAAGCGACGGCCTGGTCCCAGCCGATCGAGATGACGTAGCTGACAACGAAGAACAGTGGGATCAGCGCGACCAGGACGACCAGCACGGCAGGCACCAGCAACAGGAGAGGGTAGGTCCGCATGGACCCACCTGCGCCTGCTCTTCGAAGTGAGAGCTGGGTCAGAGCAGACCTGCCTGCTGCATCAGCTCGACGACCTTCGGGCCGTTGAGCGTGGTCACATCGACGGTCGGCGGGCTGAGCTCACTGAGCGGCTTGAGCGCCTTGTTGGCGGTGGCGCCGTTGCCGATCGGGTACTCCAGTGCCTTGCTGTCGGCGAGAACCTGCTGACCTGCCGGGCTGTTGAGGTACTTGACCAGCTGTTGGGCCTCGGCCTGGTGCTTGCTGGACTTGATCACGCCGGCGCCGGAGATGCTGAGGAACGCGCCGGGGTCCTGGTTTCCGAAGAAGTGCAGCTGGACGTTGTTGGAGTTGGCGCCGGACTCGGCCTGGTCCTTGTACCAGTAGTAGTGGTAGATCACGCCGCTCTGGATCTCGCCGGCGTTGATGGCCTTCATGATGGGGCCGTTGTCCTGATAGATCCTCGCGTTTTCCTTCAGGCCCTTGAGCCAGGCAGCGGTCGCGGGCTCGCCCTTGAGTGCGAGCACGGCACTGACAATCGCCTGAAAGTCGGCTCCGGCCGGGGAGAGCCCCACCTTGCCCTTCCACTGCGGCTTGGCCAAGTCCATGATCGAAGCCGGCAGATCGGCCCCCTTGAGCTGTGCCGGGTTGTAGGCGAACACGGTCGAGCGGGCCGCGAAGCCCACCCAGCCCTTGTCGGTCGCCGCGAACTTGGTGGGGACCTGGGCCAATGCGGCGGCGTCCACCTTTGCGAACAGGCCCTTGCTGTCGACGAGGCTCATCGCCGGCGAGTTCTCGGTGACGAACACGTCCGCGGGCGACGCGTCGCCCTCCTGGACGAGCTGGTTGCCGAGCTGAAAGTCCTCGCCATTGCGCATGTTGACCTTGATGCCGGTCTGCTTGGTGAAGTCGGCCACCATCAGCTTCATCAGGTCTTCATGCTGGGCGTTGTACAGCGTCAGCGTCACCTTGTCTCCGGAGCCCGATCCTTGGCCGGGGCTTTCGCCGGCTGAACCGCTTGAGGCGCCGCATGCCGCAGTACCGAGCATGACTGTCACTAGTCCGGCGGCATAGGCCACCCGTGCGTTGAACCGCATATCAACCCCAGAACTCGTTAGTAAGGTAACCCTAACTTTACCTGATCACCGGAGCGCTCTTGACCGTCGCGCCCAGTCTCAGACCTCTCAGACCTCTCCGAGCGATCCCGGTAAGTCCGTTCGGACCCTTGCGCTTGGTTACCCGCGAGTAGCATCATGAATGTTACTGACCGGTAACGGTGGGTACGAGCGGCCGACTCGCGGCCCCGATCAGAGCACGGAGAACCCCTATGGGCCACTACAAGAGCAACCTTCGCGATCTCGAGTTCAACCTCTTCGAGGTCTTCAACCGTCAGGAGATCTTGGGCAGCGGCCCCTATACCGACGTCGATGAGGACACGGCTCGCGAGATTCTGCACGAGGTCGGTCGTCTTGCCGAGAACGAGCTCGCCGAGAGCCTGATGGACTCCGATCGCCACCCACCGGTTTTCGACCCGGCCACGAACTCCGTGAAGCTCCCGGAGTCGTTCATCAAGTCGTACAAGGCCTACGTCGACGCCGAGTGGTGGCGGATGGACGTCCCGCGCGAGCTCGGCGGCACGGTCGTCCCCCCGTCGCTGCGTTGGGCCGTTGCCGAGCTGGTCCTGGGCGCCAACCCCGGCGTGCACCTGTACTCCGCCGGCTTCGCCTTCTCCAAGGTGCTCTACGGCCTGGGCACTGACGACCAGAAGAAGATGGCGCGTCACATGGTCGACAACCAGTGGGGCGGGACCATGGTGCTCACCGAGCCCGACGCGGGATCAGACGTGGGTGCCGGTCGTACCAAGGCGGTTCAGCAGCCCGACGGCACCTGGCACATCACAGGGGTCAAGCGCTTCATCACCTCGGGCGAGGCTGACTTCTTCGACAACGTCGTGCATCTCGTCCTCGCGCGACCCGAGGGCGCAGGCCCAGGCACCAAGGGCCTGTCGTTGTTTGTGGTGCCCAAGTTCCACGTCGACCTCGAGACCGGTGAGCTCGGTGAGCGCAACGGTGCTTACGTCACGAACATCGAGCACAAGATGGGGCTGAAGGTCTCAACGACCTGCGAGATCACCTTTGGCGATAGGGAGCCTGCCGTGGGCACCCTGGTCGGCGACGTCCATGACGGCATCGCTCAGATGTTCAAGATCATCGAGTTCGCGCGAATGATGGTGGGCACCAAGGCTATTGCCACGCTGTCGACCGGATACCTCAACGCGCTGGAGTACGCCAAGGAGCGCGTCCAGGGCGCCGACCTGACCCGGATGACGGACAAGATCGCAGCGCGGGTCAGCATCACGCACCACCCCGATGTGCGCCGCTCCCTGATGCTGCAGAAGTCCTATGCCGAGGGTCTGCGCGCCCTGGTCATCTACACCGCCTCGCAGCAGGACGTCATCGACCAGGTGCAGCTGACCAGTGGCTCCGGTGAGATTGAGAAAGACTCTCCCGCGGCGATGGCCAACCGGGTCAACGACCTGCTGCTGCCGATCGTCAAGGGCGTCGGCTCCGAGCGCGCCTGGGTGCTGCTGGGCACCGAGTCGCTGCAGACCTTGGGCGGCTCCGGCTTCCTGGAGGACTACCCGATCGAGCAGTACGTCAGGGATGCCAAGATCGACACGCTGTACGAAGGCACCACAGCCATCCAGGGACTCGACTTCTTCTTCCGCAAGATCATTCGGGACAAGGGGACGGCACTGGGCCACATCACCACGCAGATGAAGGACTTCGTCAAGGCTGGTGACGGCACGAGCTTCCTGCACACCGAGCGCGAGCTGCTGGGCAAGGCCCTCGAGGACGTCGAGGGCATCGTCGGCTTCATGGTCGGCGAGCTGATGAAGTCCGACCCGGCCCAGGAGGGCGGCGACCCGACCAACCTCTACAAGGTCGGTCAGAACACCTCTCGTCTCCTGCTCTGCGCCGGCGACCTGGTCGTGGGGTGGCTGCTGCTCCGCCAGGCGGAGATCGCCAAGACTGCCCTTGACGCCGGCCCCGCTTCAGCCAAGGACAAGAGCTTCTACGAAGGCAAGATCGCGGCGGCCTCCTTCTTCGCCCGCACGGTTCTGCCCAAGATCGCGGCTGAGCGCCAGATCGCCGAAGCGACTGACAACTCGCTCATGGACGTGCCCGAGGACGCTTTCTAGAGCGCAAATCCAGCCGAGCTGGCAGATAGCGCACCTGCGTCATTCACGGCGCAGGTGCGTTCGTGCGCTATGAGTGACGGACCTGCGCTATGTCGCGTTGTGGCTTGGTCAGACCCCGCGCAGGTCCAGGTGCAGCTCGGCTGGCGCGTCAGGGTCGATGGCGATCGGGATGCCCCAATCCTGTTGGTACATATGGCAAGCCGCATGTTCGGGCACCTCGTCGCCACCCGGATCACCATCGCAGGCGGCGGCTTGCGCTGACACATGCAGTATGCCGCCGCGTATGTCGTGTGCGAGCGTCAGCTCGCGGGTCAGGCCGCGTTCACTGCCCTGCCCCTGGACCAGCATCTCGGCAGGGGTCGAGGAGACGATCAGGCGGGTCGGGTCGCCCCAGCGGTGGTCGAGCTTCTGACCGGTGGGCGGGACGAACGAGACCACCAGTGAGACCGGTCCGGCGGGCAGCGGGGTCGCCGGGCGCTGAGTCTGGCGCGCGGGTCCGTCGACGCGCTGGGCCGCAGCAGGAATGGGGACGCGCACGAGCTGATGTGCGGCTGACTCCACCACGACCAGGGACGCCAGTCCGTCAGCCATCTCGACCACTGCGTCGCTCGGCTCACGCAGGTCGGTCATCAAGGTCGAGACCTCTCGCGTCGAAGGCTCGAAACGGCGGATGGCTCCGTTGTAGGTGTCGCTGATGGCGACCGAGCCGTCCGGCAGAACGGTGACGCCCAGCGGGTGTTGGAGCAAGGCCTGATCGGCTGCGCCATCTCGGTGACCGAAGTCGAACAGGCCCTGGCCAACATGGGTCTCGACCTCGAAACCTTTGTCGGTCACATGGATCGAGCGCAGGGCCGATGTCTCCGCGTCAGCGACCCACAGGCGCTGGCCGTCCTCGGACGTGGCCAGTCCGGATGGCTGGGCGAACCACGCGTCATGGGCCAGACCGTCGCGGAGGCCTTCGGCCGAGGTGCCCGCAAGGACGGCGACCGTGTTGTCAGCCGGGTGAGCCGCCAGATGCAGTGCCCAGAGCTGATGGACCCCCGCCATCGCGATGACCACCCGGTCAATGAACCACGCGACATCCCAGGGCGTCGACAGATGCTGGTTCAGCGCCAACCCGCTGCCCGAGCGCTCGCGCAGCTGTCGACCGGATCCGGCCAGGGTGAGGACCCGTCGGTCGGCAAGGCGGATGCCCTTGATCTGGTGGTTGACGCTGTCTGCCACTACGACGTCATAACCCACCCGCGAAGCCACATCAGGGGGCAGCACCGTCAGGCCTTGCGGCTCCTGGAAGTCGGCCGGACCGCCGAACCGAGCTCGTTCGGTGTCGAGGTCGACCTCGAGCTGGACCAGCTGGTTGTGGGCGGTGTCGGACACAAGGAACGAACCGTCAAGCAGGACAACGGCTTTGCCGGGGAAACGGAGTGCAGTTGCCGGCGCGAGTGCCGGGACATAAGGCGCGTCACCTAGTCGGAGCGTGCCCTTGGCGGAATGCGTGCCGATCAGCTCCTCGATCAGGACCGTCAGCCCATTCGCGTGTCCCTCGCCAGACATCGAGGCCACGACGTAGCCCTCGGGGTCGATGACCACCAAGGTCGGCCAGGCCTTGGCTGTGTATGCCTGCCAGGTCAGCAGACCGGGGTCATCGAGGACCGGATGGTGCACCCCGTAGCGCTCAACGGCGGCAGCCAGCGCCTCGGGGTCAGCCTCGTGCTCGAACTTGGGTGAGTGAACCCCAATGAGGACAAGGGAGTCGCGGAACCTGGCCTCCAGCGGCCGCAGCTCCTCCAGGACATGCAGGCAGTTGACGCAGCAGAAGGTCCAGAAGTCGAGGACCACTACGCGACCGCGCAGGCTGGCCAGGCTCAACGGTTCGCCGCCGGTGTTCAGCCACCCGCGCCCGGCCAGCTCAGGCGCCCGCACCCGGACACGGCTCACTCGGGCCCCAGCGGCAACCGACGATCACGGAGCACGGGGAAGCTGGTGCGGTAGTCCGCGACGACCCTCATGTCGACCTCGACGCTGAGCACCTGCTCGTGGATACCCGCTATCGCGGCCACATCGCCGTCCGGCATCACGACCTGGCTGAGACCGCCCATCTCCACGCCCGCGTGGGTACCGGCTGTGTTGCAGGCCACGACGACGCACTGGTTCTCGATCGCACGGGCGTGAGCGAGAAGCGTCCAGTGACGGACGCGAGCCGCAGGCCATGCCGCTGGTATGACGAAAAGCGTTGCGCCAGCGTCAAGCTGGGCGCGATAGAGCTCGGGGAACCGAAGGTCGTAACACGTCGACAGCGCCGCCCTGGCGGGGCCGGCATCCGATGAAGGGTCGGGCACGTCAACCAGAGAAAGGGCGTTCCCAGCCTCCATCAACAACGGCTCGCCCTGACCGAACCCGAACCGGTGGATCTTGCGATAGGTCGCCACCAGAGACCCGTCGGCGGCGAACACCAGCGAGGTGTTCCACAGGTCCTTGCCCTCGGGGCCGCGGGCGCCGTCTGCCGGGCGTTCGATGATCGACCCCGCGTGCAGCATCACGGCGGCATCGCGCGCGGCGGCGGACATCGCCGAGGCGATCGGGCCGTCAACGGGCTCAGCCCGGTCTGCCCAGTGCCTGTAGGAGAACCCACCTGGCGCCCACAGCTCTGGCAGTACGACGAGGTCGTGACCCTCCTGCCCGCGGACGACATCGGCGACCCGGCCGACCCTTTCGGAGGCAGGCTCCCGGTCGTCATACCCGATCTGGATCACGGCTATGCGCATGTCAGTGCTCCGGTGTTGTTGAGTGTGTTGGGGAAGTGGGTCCGTTGGGGCGGGATCGCTCGGAGATCGCCGCGAGGTGGGCGTTGTAGGCTTTCAGGTCCGCGTCGTCGTCGCGATCGGCCTGGCGGTCCAGCCGCTTGGTCTCGGCAGTATCGGAACGGACCCAGGCCAACGTGACCAGCATGGCCAGGATCAGCGTGGGGAGCTCGCCGACACCCCAGGCGACGGCACCCCCGTTGCGTTGGTCCGCAAGCAGATCCACGGCCCACGGCAGGTGCAGGCCCTCGTAGAAGGTGGGCGCCAACAAGGTCGTACCGGTCGTCAGCGCGACGCCGAAGAATGCGTGGAACGAGACCGTGATGAACAAGATGATCAGGCGCAGCGAGGGCGGCCAGCGTTTGGGACCGGGGTCGATTCCGACGAGCACCCACGCGAAGAGGTAGCCAGCCAGCAGGAAATGGGTGGTCATCAGGACGTGCCCGGTGTGGGTGCGCAGCGCAAGCTCGAACAACGGCGAGAAGTAGAAGATGACGAGACTGCCGAAGAAGATGGCGGCTGCGACGAGCGGATTGCCAATCACCGCAAGGTATCTGGAGTGGACCAGGCCGAGCAGCAGCTCGCGGGGACCCAGGGTGTTGTCCTGCCGCGGGGTCAGCGTGCGCAGGGCCAGAGTGACCGGTGCGGCGAGCACCAGCAGGATCGGCGCAGCCATCGAGACGGTCATGTGCAGGAGCATGTGGACCGAGAACAGGACGCGTCCGTAGACACCCGGCGCCCCGCTCGTCGCCCACACGAAGATGGCCCAGCCCAGGACCCAGCCGATGGTTCGCAGCACCGGCCATGAGTTGCCGCGAGCCCGCATCCGCCGTACGCCGGCGAGATAGAGGGCAACGGCGACCACCGACACCCCGAACCAGAGCCAGTCGATCCGCCAGACGGTGAACCAGCCGCTGCCCGAGAGCGGGCCGGCGGGTGCGTGATAGCCGGTGAGGGCGAGTGCCGGGTCGGGGGTGGGCATGGGCGTCGTCATCTCGGGCGCGGGGGGCGCGCTTCGTGAAAGAGCGGTCCCCAGGGCGAACGCTGCGCCCATCAAGGCCAGCTCGATGAGAGCCAGTCGCCCGAAGAGCCTGCCCGCGAGCGGATCTACGGCGATTCGGTTCACAATGCGTGAGCGCTGCTGCCAACCGGCGGCTCCGAGAGCGAGCAGCGTGACCACCTTGAGGATGATCAGCGCACCGTAGCTTGACGCCAGGTTGCCGATCGACCCGACCCGGATCCAGGCGTTGCCCACTCCGGACACCGCAATGGCCACGAAGCACCAGCCGGCAAGGGTGGAGTATCGCCGAACGCTGACACCCAGAGCAGTGCCGAGCAGGGGTCGAAGCATGGTCAACGCGAGGAGGCCCCCGACCCAGACGACGGCCGCAACCAGGTGCACTGCGAGGGAGGTGACGGCGGTGTCGTGGCTTGCCAGATCTGAGGCATGACCAGCCAAAGACAACGGCAGTATCGCCAGAATGCTGAGAGCCGCGAGGGCGACCATGGCCGAGCGGTGCCGTGCGAAGCCGGCGCCGATCGTCACCACGAGGGCTATCGCTGAGCTGATTGCGGCGACGCGGAGGGTCTCGAGCTGGAAGACGAAGGTCTGAATCTGGGCAGCGAACGTGGGGTCGGTGAGCTGCGTGCCCGAGATGCTGGCGAACATGAGGACCAGGCCGACAAGACCGGTGACCACCCACACGGCACCGGAGACGCAGGCGTATCGAGCGGCCGTGATCCGACGCGAGGTACTGCGTGCTTCGGGGATGATCGTGGCGGCCACCAGCAACAGGCCCACGGTGCTGGCCGCCGCAAGGTCTTGGATGGCTCGTACGACCGGCAGCCCCCAGCGCACGATCGCGCCGGCGTCCGGCAGCCCGGCGACGGGGGCGGCGTACACACCTCCGAGAAGGCCGGCCGGGATGACGACGGCGACGACTGCGATAGTGGCAAGGACCACCGGCAGCTTTGCCCCGTCCGGAGCTGCTCTGGGGCCGGTGGTCATGGCCACAGCCTAAGTAGGCTGGCCGTATGTCCCAAGCCCCGGCAGCGCCTCAGCATCTGCATGATCTCGTCGAAGCCTTCGCCCAGACGGCGCAAGCCGTTGTCGACCTCGGGCACAGCTGCGGGGTGGACGACCTTGCGAGGCCCACCGACTGCCCCGGATGGACGGTGCACGACCAGCTGTCACATGTGGTCGGTGTCGAGGCGTGGCTGCAGGGACACAAGGACCCCCGGGTCGAGATGCCGAAGTACGAACACATCAGGAACGACCTCGGCAAGAAGGTCGAGTATGCCGTCGAGGTGCGTCGGGGGCGCACTGCGGCCGAGGTCATCGCTGAGCTCGAAGAGGTTCTGGCACAACGACTTTCGACGTTGCGCGATCCGGCTTTGACCGACTCCAGCATCATCGCCGGACCCTTCGGGCCCGATCTGGCGGCGACCGTGGTTCTGCTGCGGACGTTCGACGTCTGGACGCACGAACAGGACATACGAAGTGCGCTCGGGCGACCGGGCAACCTGGACTCCCCGGCGGCCGCGGTGTTCGTCGCGACGGTCCTGCGCCAGCTGCCCAGGCTGATCGTCAAGGACGCCGGCCTCGAGCCAGGACAAGCGGTCTTCATCGACGTCAGCGGACCGATCACAGCCCGCCAGGGCGTTCGGGTCGACGTGGACGAGCAGGGTCGGCCCCGCGGCGAGGCCCTACCTGCCGGCGATGTTCGAGGCGTCGTCTCCTGGTTCGTCCCCGGCCAGAGCGCCACGACCTCGAGTGGGCCGCCGGACTGGCCGACGACCATCAGCCTGTCCACAGAGGCCTTCACCCGACGGGCCGCCGGCCGTCGCCCGGTGAGCGACACGGAATACAGCGTGGTCGGCGATGAGGCGATCGCGCGGCGCGTCCTGGAAGGCCTCGTCGTCACCCACTGAGTTCGCCCCAGCTCCCACCCCCACCCCACGTCTGTCCGAACACCGCGGAAGGCCCGAAACGCGGTCGATCAGACCCGAAAACGGGCCTTCCGCGGTGTTCGGTCGGGAAAGCGCGCAGGTACTTGCTTGCGCCATACAAGTTGTTTGTGATAGTTGTATGTGGCAAGCAAGTAACCGACGACCGCGGAGGCACCATGGCGATCAGCCTTGAGAACGCCACCCAGCTCAGCACCGACCTGATCCGCGTCATGAAGCTGTTCCAGTCCGTGCGCCAACACGCCCCTAAGCTGCACCCTGGCGTCGAAGCCGCGTCCTACCCAATCCTGTTCAACCTCGTCGGGGAGCCGCGGCGGGTGTCCCTGCTGGCCGAGTGCATCCACTCAGATGTCTCCACGGTGAGCCGGCAGGTGACGATGCTGGCGTCCCACGGGCTGGTGGACAAGGTGGCCGACCCTCTGGACGGCCGGGCTTTCATGGTCTCGCTCAGCACGGAGGGCGCAGATCTTGTGGAGCGTCTCAAGATCGGGCGCGGGGAGTGGTTCCGCCAGATGCTGCACGACTGGGAGCCCGCCGACGCCGAGTCTTTCCACGCTTATCTCGAGCGATTTGAGGCCTCCTTCGAGGACTCCAAGGACCAAATCGGATCCATCACCCTGCCGCCGAGGACGAGAGCCTCGTCCGTCGGCGTTGCCCTCCCGGACACCACCAGCAAGGAGCAGTAATGGCCACCGCCGCCCCGTCGTCAGCGCCCGCCGGACCCGTGCCTACGTCCGAGACCCATGGGCCGCTCACGCACAAACAGATTGTGACCATCCTCGCCGGCCTGATGATGGGGATGTTCCTGGCCGCACTCGACCAGACCATCGTCTCGTCGGCCATGCGCGTCATCGCCGACGACCTCCATGACCTCTCCGGACAGGCCTGGGTCGTCACCGCCTACCTGATCACCTCGACGATCGTGACACCGCTCTACGGCAAGCTCTCCGACATCTATGGCCGCAAGAGCTTCTTCACCGCAGCCATCGTGATCTTCCTGTTCGGCTCGGTCCTCTCCGCGTTCGCCACCTCGATGCCGATGCTGGCTGGCTTCCGTGCCGTCCAGGGTTTGGGTGCCGGTGGCCTCTTCTCCCTGGCCCTGGCCATCATCGGAGACATCGTGCCGCCCCGAGAGCGGGCCAAGTACCAGGGCTACTTCCTCGCGGTTTTCGGCACCTCCAGTGTCCTTGGCCCCGTGGTGGGCGGTTTCTTCGCCGGTCAGGCCACGATCCTGGGTATCACCGGTTGGCGCTGGGTCTTCCTGGTGAACCTGCCGATCGGTCTCGCAGCACTCGTCGTGGTCGACCGCACCCTGCACCTGCGACACACCCGACTGGACCACCGCATCGACTTCGGCGGCGCTGCCGCCCTGACCGTCGGGCTCGTCCCGCTGCTGCTGGTCGCCGAGCAGGGTCGCGAGTGGGGATGGGGCTCTGGTCGATCGCTTGCCAGTTACGGCGTCGGTCTGGTCGGCCTGATCGCGTTCCTCCTGGTCGAGCGGGCGATGGGCGCGGAGGCGCTGCTGCCGCTGAGCCTGTTCAGGAGCAAGACCGTCGGGGTCGCCTCCATCGCCTCGGTCGTTCTGGGCATGGGTATGTTCGGCGGGCTGGCCTCCTTGCCGCTCTACCTGCAGATCGTCAAGGGCGCGACACCGACCGTCGCAGGCTTGATGCTGCTGCCCATGACCCTGGGCATGATGAGTGGCTCGATCGTCTCGGGTCAGATGATCTCGAGAACTGGCCAGTACCGGCAGTTCCCGATCATCGGCTGCGGCCTGCTCGTCGGCTCGCTCTTCGCGTTCCACTATGTCGGCGCCGATACTGCGCTCTGGCTGACGATGATCGTGATGCTGTTCTTCGGCCTCGGCCTCGGATTCAACATGCAGCCACTGACTCTCGCCGTGCAGAACGCCGTCCCCCCGCGCGAGATGGGCGTGGCCACCGCATCGGCGACGTTCACCCGGCAGATCGGCGGCACCCTCGGCGTCGCCGTCTTCCTGTCGATCCTCTTCTCCGCGGTGCCGGACCGGATCCAGACCGCCTTCGCCAAGATCGCTCCGACCCCGGAGTTCCAGGCGGCGCTGAAGAATCCCCAGGCGCCCACGGGCAACCAGCGGGCCAATACCGACTTCATCCAGAGTCTTCAGCAGGTACAGACCGGCGGCGGCAGGGGCGGAGCGGTCAACCCGTTGGCCGACTCCTCGTTCATCCAGCAGCTCGACCCGCGACTGGCCAAGCCCTTCCTGATCGGCTTCTCCCAGGCGATGGACCTGGTGTTCCTGATCGGCTCGGCAGTCATGGTCATCGCGTTTGTCGTCGTGTGGTTCCTGCCGCACGTCGAGCTCCGCAGCGGCTCGGCCTATGACAGCCGCGGCGCGTCAGATGCGGCGGATGCCGTGGAGGACTCCAGGACGGCTACGGCCGCGGGCACGGCCAACCCGGTGGGGACGCCGGGTCTCTCCCACTGAGCCGCCCGGATACCAACGCTTGGGGCAAGGTCTAACAGGCTCTATAGACCTGTTAAACAGTGTTAGACATTGGTAAGTTCTCACCATGGACCGGCGCAACAACCCGTACTCTCCCGGAGCAGGCCTACGGCCGGCAGCGCTGGTTGGGCGCGACGACCAGCTGCAGGACTGGAGCGTCGCCCTCGAACGGATAGAGGACGCCCGGCCCACGCGGTCTTTCGTCCTCCATGGGCTCCGAGGTGTCGGGAAGACCGTGCTCCTGGGCGAGTTCCACCAGATGGCCCAGGACCGCAACTGGTTGACGATCATGGTCGAGGCCAACACCGGGAGCTTTTTTCGCGACAGCCTGGCTCGAGCGCTCTATCCGGTGGTCCGCGATCTGGTCAGGCCAACGGCAGGGGAGAAGCTAAAGAAGGCGCTGGCCACGTTCAAGACCTTCAGCGTCAAGGTTGACGCCTCAGGAGTGTGGTCGTTCGGACTTGACGTCGCTCCCGCCCTGGGGCGCGGTGACTCAGGGGAGCTCGAGACCGACCTCGGTGAGCTGATCAAAGACCTTGGGGATGCCGCGCAGGAGCAGAACCATGGCTTTGCCATCCTCATCGACGAAGCCCAGGACCTGAGCCGCGACGAGCTGAAGGCGCTCTGCGCGATCTGCCACCAGGCAGGGCAACGCAACTGGCCGTTTCTCGTGGCGCTCGCCGGGTTGCCCAACCTTCCGAGTTTGCTGTCCGAAGCGAAGAGCTACGCGGAGCGGCTATACGCCTACACCGAGATCACCCAGCTGCACGATGACGCAGCCAGACAGGCGTTGACCCGGCCCGCGGCGGGGGAGCATGTGACATGGGAGGGCGACGCGGTCTCCTACGTCGTCACGCAAACTCAGGGCTACCCCTACTTCTTGCAGGAGTACGGCCAGGCGACGTGGGACGCTGCGGAGGGCCGGACGCTGACCTATGACGACGCCCGGGTCGGCGCAGCGTCAGGGCAAGCCCATCTGGACGCCGGCTTCTACCGGACACGATGGGAACGAGCCGCACCGGCACAACGGGCTTATCTCGAGGCGATGGCCCAGGACCGCGACGGCCCCAGTCAGTCCGGCGAGGTCGCGGCGCGGCTCGGAAAGACTCCCACAGGTGTAGGGCCGATCCGCGACAGCCTCATCAAGAAGGGTCTCATCTACGCACCTGAGCATGGGCAGGTTGCCTACACGGTTCCCGGGATGGCTGCCTTCATAGCCCGGCAGCCACGCCCCTAGCTCAGCTCCAGACCAGAGCCTGACCCGGGTCGTGCATGATGGCCGCGATATCGGCCAGGAACCGTGAGCCCAGGTCGCCGTTGACCAGACGGTGGTCGAACGACAGGCCCAGCTGAGTGACCCAACGTGGCTTGATCTTGCCCTTGACGACCCACGGCATCTGGCGGATCGTGCCGAAGCAGAGGATCGCGGCCTCGCCCGAGTTCAGGATCGGCGTGCCGGTGTCGACACCGAATACCCCGACGTTGGTGATCGTGATCGAGCCGCCGGACATCTCGGCCGGCTGCGTCTTGCCTTCGCGCGCGGTCGAGATCAGGTTGGCCATCGCGTCGGCAAGCTGCCGCAGCGACATCTGGTCGGCGTCCTTGATGTTGGGCACCATCAGCCCGCGGGGGGTTGCCGCCGCGATGCCGAGGTTGACGTAGTTCTTGACCACGATCTCCTGTGCTGCCTCGTCCCACGTGGCGTTGATGCCCGGGTGACGACGACTGGCGATGATCAGCGCCTTGGCCACGAGCAGCAGGGGGCTGACCTTGATGTCCTTGAACTCGCGATCTTCCCTGAGCCGGTCCACCAGCTTCATCATGCGCGTCACGTCCACGGTGATGAACTCCGTGACGTGAGGTGCGGTGAACGCCGAGCTGACCATGGCCTGAGCGGTCACCTTGCGCACGCCTTTGATCGGGATGCGCACCTCGCGCTCGCCACTGGCTGCGAACACCGGTGCCCTGTATGGCGATCCGCCGGCTGCCGCTGAACTGTCGCCGCGGTCGGTCGACGCTGCGCTGACGCCCGCTGCGTGTGCCTCGACGTCGGCGCGGCTGACGATGCCACCCTCACCGGAGCCCGCGACCTGCGAGAGATCGATGCCCAGGTCCTTGGCGAGCTTGCGCACCGGCGGCTTGGCCAGGGCTTTGGCCCGAACGGCGCCTGCCACCAAGACTGGTTGTGCCGCAACGGTTTCGGGTGCGGTGGCTTCAGACGAAACGTCTTCGGCTTCGGGTGCGTCGGCCACGGGCGCCAAGGGCTGGGCGACGGGCGAGAAAGCCCGATTGACCTGAGCGGTGGTCGTGGCCGGAGGGCCCGCGCCCTTGCGGGGCCGACGTTTTGCCTCGGTCACCCGCGGGCCGTAACCCACGAGCACTGCGACCCGACCACCAGGGGCTGCGCCGCCGAGCTTGCCGGCTTCGATCACCTCGTCGTCATCGTCCGACGTCGAGGTAGGTGCAGCCGCC
>JAYSQH010000072.1:0-6112 GCA_043721655.1 Phycicoccus sp.
GCACTGCATTCTGCTCTTCGGCCAAGAGGGTCCGGGGCTCTCGCCGCAGGCGCGCGAGGCGTCAGTGGCGATCCTGGACATCGCCCAGTTCGGTTCGACCCGATCGATCAATGCCGGTGCGGCAGCAGCGATTGCGATGCACGCATGGGTGCGACAGCACGTGTTCGCCCACGCCCTGTGATGCACCCCGCTGATTCCTGTGGACGTGGGCTTGTTCTCCCTCGGTTGACGACCCCCGACGTCCCCTTCGCTTCGCGGCTGTCTCCGACGATCGGCGCGGGATGCGGCGAGATCCTCGGCGGGGCGCCGCTACACCACCTATCCCTTTGTGAACGACGATCCGAGCGCGCAGCACGCTGATCAGTCCATGCTCGAGCTCCGGTTGGGTGCCCGTTTGGCCCCTGCCCTCAACCCCGCACTGCTTACGGCCGGGGGCCGTGACTTCCTCGTGGGACTGGCCTGGGTCGAGGCGTTGGCCGACACGACCCCGCCGCCGCGTGTGGCTGTGGAATCGGTGCCAGAGGGTTCTGTGGCCAGTAATCGCAAGCCGCCCGGCCCCGGCCCGCCGCCCTTCTGATCGGCCTGCCCCCGCTACAGCTCGTGAACGTGTGTGGTTGCGAGCGGGCGAGGCGGCAAGGTCGCCTGGCTCGGGTGCGGGTCGCAGGGCGCACGTCGGGCGTGGGAGGATCAGACCGCATCAGACCTGCCGCGTGTCGAGAGGCTGAACGACGCGCTCGAGTTCTATGAGGAGCCAACAATGCCCATCGCGACCCCTGAGATCTACGCCGACATGCTGGACCGGGCGAAGGCCGGTTCGTTTGCCTATCCGGCGATCAACGTCTCGTCTTCCCAAACCCTGAACGCCGCGATCCGCGGGTTCGCCGAGGCAGGGAGCGACGGCATCGTGCAGGTCTCCACCGGTGGCGCCGAGTACCTCTCCGGGCCCACGGTCAAGAACATGGTGACCGGTTCCATCGCGCTCGCCGCGTACGCGTATGAGGTTGCCAAGAACTACAACGTGAACATCGCGCTGCACACCGACCACTGCCCCAAGGACAAGCTGGACGGTTTCGTCCGCCCGCTGATCACCCTCTCAGCCGAGCGGGTCAAGGCCGGCGGCCTGCCGTGGTTCCAGTCCCACATGTGGGACGGTTCCGTGATTCCGGTGCCCGAGAACCTCACCATCGCCCGCGAGCTGCTCGAGCTGTGCAAGGCCGCGCACATCATCCTCGAGATCGAGGTCGGCGCAGTCGGTGGCGAGGAGGACGGCGTCACGGGTGCGATCGACGAGAAGCTCTACTCCACCCCCGAGGATGCGCTCGCGACCGTCGAGGCACTGGGCCTGGGCGAGTTTGGCCGCTACATGACCGCGCTGACCTTCGGCAACGTGCACGGTGCGTACAAGCCGGGCAACGTCAAGCTCCGGCCCGAGATCCTCAAGAACGCCCAGGACGCCGTCATCGCGGCCAAGGGCCTTGCGGCAGACGCCAAGCCTTTCGACCTCGTCTTCCATGGCGGCTCGGGTTCGCTGCCCCAGGA
This sequence comes from Phycicoccus sp., assembly GCA_043721655.1. Lineage (GTDB taxonomy): Bacteria > Actinomycetota > Actinomycetes > Actinomycetales > Dermatophilaceae > UBA4719. The sequence goes on from JAYSQH010000072.1 coordinate 1,540, forward strand.
GATCTCGGACGCTGTCGACTACGGCGTGGTCAAGATGAACGTCGACACCGACACCCAGTACGCCTTCGCCCGTCCCGTCGCCGGCTACATGATGACCAACTACGACGGCGTCCTGAAGGTCGACGGCGAGGTCGGCAACAAGAAGAAGTACGACCCGCGTGCATGGGGCAAGGAAGCTGAGGCAGGCATGGCGGCCCGTGTGGTCGAGGCCTGCCAGAACCTGCGCAGCGCTGGGACCCACGCTTGATGACCGACCTCCTGGGCATCCCCGAGACGCGTCTGCCGGTCGACCCGGCTGCTGCTGATCTCGCCGACGGCAAGGACCCGAAGATCGTCGCGGCGGCATACCCGTCGTCGCCCCTGGCATGGGCCACCCTGGCGGAGCTCGCCCTCAAGGACGGCCGCAGGGTCGAGGGCTACGCGTTTGCGCGCACCGGCTACCACCGGTCGCTAGATGCGCTGCGTCGCGGTGGATGGAAGGGCCAGGGGCCGGTGCCGTGGTCGCACGAGCCCAACAAGGGCTTTCTGCGTGCTTTGGCGGCGTTGAGCCGGGCGGCCGGTGAGATCGGTGAGTCCGACGAGCAGCAGCGGTGCGCGCAGTTCCTGCGTGACTCGTCAGCCGAGGCTGCCGACGAGCTCGGTTTTTGACGGCTCGTCACACGGGAGGCAGTTCATGCGGGGTCGCGCGAATACCGAAGAGCAACAGGCGTTCCGGAGGTCCGTGCGTGCGTTCCTGACCGAACGTGTCGTGCCGCACGTGGCCGAGTGGGAGGCCGCCAAGTGCGTTCCCAAGAGCCTCTATGCCGAGTTCGGCCGCCTCGGCGTCATGGGCATCCGGATTCCGCAGGAGTTCGGCGGAGCGGGTGAGACGTCGTTCATCTACAACGTGATCCTCGGCGAGGAGGTCATGCGCACGGGGGCCGTCTCGGGAGCCTTGCAGCTGCACCTCAACGTCGTGCTGCCGTATTTCCTGGAGCTGGCCACGCCCGAACAGCAGGCGCGGTGGTTCCCGGCCTTCGTCTCGGGCGAGTCCGTGACGGCGATCGCGATGACCGAGCCCGGCACCGGCTCCGACCTCGCGGGCATCTCGGCCAGCGCGGTTCTCGAGGGTGACTCCTATGTCCTCAACGGCGCCAAGACCTTCATCACCGGTGGCAAGAACGCCGACCTGGTCGTCGTCGTGGCCCGCACCTCACGCTCCGAGACCGACCGCAGGGCCGGGCTGACACTGCTGGTCGTCGAGGAAGGCATGGAGGGCTTCAGCCGTGGCCGCAATCTGGACAAGCTCGGTCTCAAGTCCCAGGACACCACAGAGCTCTTCTTCGACAATATCCGCGTGCCGGTCGCCAATCGCCTTGGTGCAGAAGGCAATGGGTTTGAATACCTCACCGCCAACCTTCCGGCCGAACGGATGTCGATCGCGATCTCAGCCCAGGCCTCCAGCGAGCGCGCGATCGAGCTGACGTTGGACTACACCCGCGAGCGCAAGGCATTCGGCACCCCGATCGCCTCTTTCCAGAACACCAAGTTCGTCCTCGCGGGGCTGTCGGCCAAGGTCGAGGCAGGCCGGCACCTGGTCGACCGGGCGATCGAGGAGCTCGACGCCCGCACTCTCACGGTCGCCGATGCCGCGCGGGTCAAGCTGTTCACAACGGAGGTGCAGGCCGAGGTGATGGACGCCTGCCTCCAGCTGCATGGCGGCTACGGCTACATGCTCGAGTACCCGATCTCACGCATGTATGCCGATGCCAGGGTCTCGCGGATCTACGGCGGATCCAGCGAGATCATGAAGGTCATCATCGCCAAGGACCTGGGTCTGTAGCTGCTGGCCCCGGCCCCCTGCTGGCTCCCACAACGCAGAGGTGCCGTGGAGCCGAGACCCATGATCTCGACTCACGGCACCGCGCCCCTGCGGTTACGCCCCACCGTTGCCGGTGAAACGGTCGCGACCACGGGCGATGCGTCCCTGGCTGCCCAACTGCGGTCGGGATATATCTTGCGCCGCCCGTCCACCCCTGAGTGGCCTAAGTGTGCCAATGGCCCTAACCTGCCACCTATGGCGTCCATCACAACCGGCCCGCGCTCGTGAGCTCGCACCTGGCCGTCTTCCATGTCTCGACCGACGCCGAGGAGCTCTATCGACGCATCCTGCGTTCTGGTCCGACCACGCTCGCCCCGCACGCGGCTGAGCTCGGCTGGCCGCTCGGCCATGCCACCGAAGCCCTGGAGTCGCTCATCAACGCGCGGCTGGTCCGGGAGACCGCTGATGGCCAGGTGCTTGTTGAGCATCCACGGCCCGCTCTGGAACGCCTGCTGGGGAACGAGGAGGCCAAGCTGGACACTCGTCGGCGCGAGCTCGTGGAGGCGAGGGTTGCCATCGCGAGGTTCACCGCCGAGCATCGTGCAGCCGGGGCCGCTGGAGGCCCGCCTCACACCATGCCTGCCTGGGAGTTTGTGTCGTCACAGATGGCCGTCAGCATGGTCGAACACACGCTGCGCAGCACCGCCGGGCTGATCCGCAACAGCGTCCTCAGCCTGCAGGTCGGTCCCGGGCTCGACGAAGAAGGTGCTGCCATGCGTCGGGCGGCGCTCGCCGGTGGCCGCGAGCAACGGGCGCTCTACTCGGTTGAGGCGCTGGAGGACCCCCCCGCCCGGCTTTGGGTGCGGGCAATGGCAGCTGCCGGGGAGCAGCAACGGGTCAGCGCGAGCCCACCCAGCGAGTTCGTGATCTTCGGAAGCGACGTCGTCCTTGCCATGGCCGAGTGGGGGTCAGCGGAGTCCGACCACATCGTCATTCGCAACCCGATGCTCATCTCGGCATTTACGACCATGTTCGACTACGCATGGGATCTCGCCCATCCGATGCCAGGAGACCGCAGTGACATCGCGCAGGACCGACAGCTGCTGACTCTGCTCGCGAGCGGCTTCAAGGACGAGGCGATCGCGCGATACCTGGGCTACGGCGTGCGTACGGTCCGCCGGCGGGTGGCCCAGCTGATGGACGAGCTCGGGGCGGCAACCCGCTTCCAGCTGGGAGCCGCGGCCCAGCGTCGCGGTCTGCTCAAGCCAGGGGTCGACCAGCCTCCGGTTGACGGTGGTGCCCGATGACAGCGAGCTGCCGGTAGCCTTTGGTCGCCAAGTTCGGTCATACGCAGTTCAGACATAGCCAAGTTGAGGAGGCCCGGATGCCCGCGATCGTGCTGGTCGGTGCGCAGTGGGGCGACGAGGGCAAGGGCAAGGCGACCGACCTGCTGGGGAGCAGGATCGACTTTGTCGTGAAGTTCAACGGTGGCAACAACGCCGGACACACGGTCGTCATCGACGGTGAGAAGTACGCCCTCCACCTGTTGCCCAGCGGCATCCTCACCCCCGGCTGTATCCCCGTCATCGGCAACGGCGTCGTCGTCGACCTCGCAGTGCTGTTCGAAGAGATTGACGCGCTCAACGTCCGAGGCATCGACACCTCCAGGCTCGTCATCAGCGCCAACACCCACCTGATCCCGCCCTACAACCGGGTGCTGGACAAGGTGACCGAGCGGTTCCTGGGGTCTCGCCGTCTCGGCACAACTGGTCGCGGCATCGGCCCGACCTACGCCGACAAGATGGCGCGTGTCGGCATCCGGGTCCAGGACCTCTTCGACGAGTCGATCCTGCGGCAGAAGGTCGAGGCTGCCCTTGACGTCAAGAACCAGATGCTGGTGAAGATCTACAACCGCCGGGCCATCGAGGTCGACGAGGTCCTCGAGGAGTTCAAGAAGTATGCCGATCGCCTGCTTCCCATGGTCGTCGACGTCGGACTGCTCCTGACCAAGGCTCTCGACGACGGCAAGACGGTCCTGTTCGAGGCCGGTCAGGCGACCCTGCTGGACGTCGACCATGGCACCTATCCGTTCGTCACGTCATCCAACCCGACGTCTGGCGGCGCGTGCACGGGTTCAGGGGTGCCGCCGACCCGCATCAACCGGGTCATCGCCATCCTCAAGGCCTACACCACGCGGGTCGGCGAAGGGCCGTTCCCGACCGAGCTGCTCGACGACATGGGCGAGTTCTTGCGCGAGGCCGGCGCTGAGTACGGCACCACGACCGGACGGCCACGTCGATGCGGCTGGATGGACACGGTGGTGGGGCGCTATGCCGCGCGGATCAACGGGGTCACCGACTTCGTGGTCACCAAGCTCGACGTCCTCACCGGGCTCGACCGGGTGCCGATCTGCGTGGCCTATGACATTGGCGGCGTTCGGCATGACGAGATGCCGATGAGCCAGAGCGACTTCCACCACGCCAAGCCCGTCTACGAAGACGTCCCTGGTTGGTCGGAGGACATCTCGACCTGCCGCACGTTCGAGGAGCTGCCCGCCAACGCCCGCGCCTACGTCCTGCGGGTCGAGGAGCTGGTCGGCGCCCGGGTCTCGACCATCGGGGTCGGCCCCGGCCGCGACGAGATCATCGAGCGCCACTCCCTGCTCGGCTGACCACCCCGGCAAAGGCCTCAGTCGACTTCGAGGACGGTCATCCGGTGTGCGGCGCGAGTGAGGGCGACGTAGAGAACGCGGATGCCGCCGGGGGACTCCGC
>JAYSQH010000073.1:0-9586 GCA_043721655.1 Phycicoccus sp.
GTTTCCGGGTCGACCTGTTCGGTCGCCGACACCACCGACCCGCCAACCAGTTCGAGGGCCGCGATGTGAGCCAAAGCCAAGGCAGCGTTACGGCCGAAACGGGCAAAGTTGTACACCACCGCGCCAGAAGCCTCGCCGGCCTCGATCCGGGCGATGATCTTGGACACCGACCTCTTCGCGAACCCTCGCCCGGAAATGTCGAGGTCTTGAACCACATCCACGATGGTCACACCGGTGGCGCTCGCCCAAGACCTGATCGACATCTCTTGAATCTCAGGGGAAACCATCTCCTCTCGCGCCGTTGACACCCTCACGTAGGCGATACGTCCGTCAACGTTGCCAGTTGCCCGCGTTGTCGTCTTGCGTGCGTGTTGAGATCGGTTCCGGCCCGGCTTTCGCCCGTCCCACTCGATGTTCGTCATAGTGCTCGGCTCGCTCATGGGGTAACTATCGGCCCATTTCATGCGGAAGTGCGAGTTGGTGGGTACAACTTTCGTGGTGCCGACCGTGGCCGGGTCCATCGACATCGTCATTCATATTGCGCTGGAACGCGACGGCGTGCGTCGCGTCCGCGAGATCGTCGCGGTGCCCGGGCGGGTCGAGGGCGACGTCATCGAGGTTGCCGACATCTTCACGTCTCGCAGTGGACGGCTCGTGCGGGCTGACGGCTTCCCGCCTCATGTGGACCGCTTCGAGCGCGCCGGCTACGACATCGCAGAGCTTTTGGCCCAGGAGGACTGAGCCGTGATCGGTGTGGGTGTTGGCCTGATCCTGGGCATCGGTGTCTTCTGCATCTGGTGGTCCTTCTGGCCCCGGCAGCAGCCGCCCACAGCATCTCGCAAGGCTGGTCCCCTGGCTCGGCTCTCCGACGAGCTGGCCCAGGCTGGGTTCGATGCGATGACATGGCGCACCCTGCTGGGTGCCTGTCTGATGGCGTTTGTGCTGACCTTCCTGGTCTTCGCCGCCACGACGAAGGTGATTCCGGTTGCCGCCTCCTTTGCGTTGATGGCCGGCTACGCGCCGATCGTGTTGGTGCGCATGCGTGCTCGCAAACGTCGGTCGGTCATGCGCGATCTGTGGCCTGACATCGTCGACAACATCGGCTCTGCGGTCCGTGCCGGTCTCGCCCTGCCTGAGGCTTTGAGCCAGCTGAGAATCCGCGGGCCTGAGGAGCTTCGGCCCGCATTCGCTTCCTTTGCAGAGGACTACCGGGCCACGGGCCGGTTCCAGGAATGCCTTGACCGGCTCAAGGAACGGCTCAGCGATCCGGTCGCCGATCGACTGATCGAGTCCTTGCGGATAGCCCGTGAGGTGGGCGGAAGCGACCTCGGCAGGCTGTTGCGAACCCTCTCGGCGTTCTTGCGCGAAGACGCCCGCACCCGTGCCGAGCTCGAGACCAGACAGGGCTGGACGGTCAACGCCGCGAGGCTGGCTGTGGCCGCACCGTGGATCGTCCTGGCCATGTTGTCCTCCCGCCCCGACTCGCTTCAGGCCTACAGCCGCCCGGCCGGCGTTCTGGTGCTCGCGATAGGCGGGGCGCTGTCCCTGCTCGCCTATCGCGTGATGGTGCGCATCGGCCGGCTGCCCGAAGAGGCGCGGGTCCTGCGATGAGCGACCTGCACGCCGGCGGCCTTCCGATTCTCGCCGGTTGGTCATGGCTCGGCGCCACGCTCGGTGCCATGGTGGCCGTCGGCTGCCTCCTTGTCTTCGTCGGGCTTCCGGCAAACCGGCGCCCGGGGCTGGAATCCCGCCTCGCGCCATACCTTCGGGACACCGCCCGGCCGTCGCGCCTCCTGCTCGTTCGCAGTGACAACAGCCTGCCGGGGCTGTTGCAGATCCTGCGCCCCGTGCTCCGTGACCTGGGCCGCGGCGTTGAACGGTTGCTGGGCGGCGCGGCCTCGGTCCGGCGGCGGATGCAACGTGCGGGTCTTCGACCCGATGTCGAGAGCTTCCGTGCCGAGCAGGTGGTGTGGGGCGTCGTTGGCGGTCTGGGTGGAATCGTCGTGGCCACGCTGATGTGGCTCAAGGACGGCGGCTCGATCATCCCCCTGGTGCTGTTCGTGTTCATCGCGGTCGGCACGGGCGTCGTGGCTCGCGACCAGATGCTGACGAGGTCGGCGAACAAGCGTGAGCAGCAGATGCTGGCCGAGTTCCCGACTGTCGCCGAGCTGTTGGCTCTTGCCGTTGGCGCCGGCGAGGGTGCCACGGGGGCTCTTGAGCGGGTATGCCGACTGTCCCAGGGTCACCTCGCAGCCGAGCTGCGCCAATGCCTCGCCGATGCCCGCGCCGGAGCCAACCTCGCGGCCGCTCTGCAGGGGCTTGCCGATCGCACCGGCCTGGCCAGCCTCGCGCGGTTCGTCGACGGAATCGTGATCGCAGTCGAACGCGGCACACCGCTTGCTGACGTTCTGCGCGCCCAGGCACAGGACGTCCGTGAGGCCGGCCGCCGCGCCGTCATGGAAGAAGGCGGCAAGAAGGAGATCGCGATGATGATTCCGGTGGTCTTCCTGGTGTTGCCGGTCACCGTGATGTTCGCCATCTATCCCGGAGTCGCGTTCCTGAAGCTCTCGATCTGACACCCACGCCGACACCCAAACTATTCGCTGTTCGTATCCACCACCCGAAGGACCCCGCATGAATCTCATCAACTCGCTTGCTGCCAGCTTCACAGCCACCATCGCGGTCGTCGCGCAGGTCGCCTTCGACGGACTTCGGCGACGCGAAACCGATGGTGAACGCGGCGATGTGCCTGGCTGGGTGCTGATCACGCTGATGACGGCCGGCCTGGTCACCATCTTGTGGAAGCTGGCCGGTGACCAGCTGGCCACCTTGTTCACCCAAGCAATGAACAGCGTCACCGGGCCGTAGCAACCAGCTGTCACCTCTTCATGACATGTCAGTCTCCATGAGAATCCAGGGCGCGCGCTCCGGTCGCCACTGCAGCCCGTCTGCAGCCGTGAACGGTGATCGCGAAACCGGTTCTGCCGTGGCCGATTTCGCCATGGTCGCCGGACTGCTGAGCCTGCTCTTCCTGGCCGTCTTCCAGCTGGGTCTGGCGCTGCACATCCGCAACACGTTGATCTCCTGTGCGTCCGAAGGTGCGCGTTATGCAGCCCGTGCCGACGCCTCGCCGCAGGACGGGGTGGCCCGGGCCAGCCAGCTGATCAAGGCGAGCCTGGCCGATCGCTATGCCGACCACATCACCGCGATGACGACCACGGTCGACGGCATCGAAGTGGTGCAGATTCGCGTCGAGGCGCCGCTGCCGGTTCTCGGCGCCCTCGGGCCGGATCGGGTCCTCACCGTGCAGGCCCGGGCCTTCTCGGAGAAGCAATGATCACCGTCGGGTCCCTGGGGTCTGCGGTGCGACGGCTGACCGGCCGGCTGCAGGGGCGTCTGCGTCAGCTCGATGGCTCCGGCTCAGACTCCGGTGCGCAGTCGGGCAGCGCCGTCGTCGAGTTCGTCTTCCTGGCCGTGCTGATGCTGGTCCCGATGTTCTACCTCGTCATGGTCCTCGCCCGTTTGCAGGCCGGGGCGTATGCCGTGAGCGCCGCCTCTCGCGAGGCTGGCCGTGCCTACGTGACTGCCTCGGTCTCAGAACAGGCGATCCCGCGGGCGCATTCGGCTGCAGGGCTGGCCTTTGCCGACCAGGGCTTCGAGTCCGAGGGCAGCATTGAGATCGGATGCGACGGCACGCCCTGCCTCCGTCCGGAGGGTCGCGTCCAGACCACGGCGACACTCTGGGTGCCGATGCCGTTGGTTCCCGCATTCTTTGCCGCCATCGTGCCCCTGCAGATACCGATTTCCGCCACTCACATCGCCACCGTTGACCGGTTCGGAGGGCTGCGATGACGTGGGGGCGGACGGCATCGGCGGGTCAGCGCGAAGGGGGCCAGATCAGCCTGCTCATCCTCGGGTTCACGGTCATCGCGCTCATGCTCATCGTCGGCGGCGTCGACGTGACCGCGGTTCAGCTGGCCCGCACCCGTTTGCTCGATGCCGCCGATAGCGCAGCTCTTGACGCCTCTGACGCGCTGGACAGCGGGGCGGCCTACAGCCGTGGGATGAGGACTGCGGTCGAGATCAGCGACACCTCGGTTCGTCTGGCCGCGGCGCAGTATCTGGCTGTTCAGCCGCGGCCCCACGGTGTCTCCTCGTGGGCTCTGGCCGATGGCACCGGCAGCCCGGACGGACAGACCGCCGTCATCCGGTTGCGGGGCACCGCCGATATCCCGATCGCGGCGTCTGTTCTCTCGGCCTTCGGCGGCAGCGTGAACATCACCGTCGAGTCGCGGGCCAGGTCGGCACTGCGTTGACGGTCGCGTAGGCTGACTTGTTGTGGCTGTTGACTTTGCACCAGAGCTCAAGGACCTTCGCGCGACCATGGAGTCGGTGCGCCAGGTCACCGATCTTGACTCCCTTCGCATACAGATCAGTGAGCTGGAGGAGCAGTCCGGCGCTCCCGATCTGTGGGACAACCCGAGCAAGGCCCAGGACGTCACCAGCCGTCTGTCACGCGCCAACTCCGAGCTCGAGCGGATCACCGGGATGGACGGCCGCATCGACGACCTCGAGCTCATGGTCCAGCTGGGCACCGAGGAGGACGACGCCGCCACCATGGCCGATGCCGAGATCGAGCTGGCCAGCCTGAAGACGGCGGTCGGCGAGCTTGAGGTTCGCACGCTGCTCAACGGCGAGTACGACGAGCGCGAGGCCGTCATCTCGATCCGGTCCGGCGCCGGCGGCGTCGACGCAGCCGACTTCGCAGAGATGCTGATGCGGATGTACCTACGGTGGGCGGATCGGCACGGCTACCCGACCGAGGTCCTGGACACGTCATACGCCGAAGAGGCCGGGCTGAAGTCGGCCACCTTCGAGGTGAAGGTCCCCTACGCCTACGGCAATCTCGCCGTCGAGGCTGGCACCCACCGGCTCGTGCGCATCTCGCCGTTCGACAACCAGGGACGGCGTCAGACGTCGTTCGCCGCCGTCGAGGTCATCCCGTTGATCGAGGCGACGGACAGCATCGAGATCCCGGACAACGAGATCAAGGTCGACGTATTCCGCTCCAGCGGCCCTGGCGGGCAGTCGGTCAACACGACCGACTCGGCAGTCCGGATGACGCACATCCCCACGGGCACCGTGGTTTCGATGCAGAATGAGAAGTCCCAGATCCAGAACCGTGCCGCAGCCCTGCGGGTCCTGCAGTCGCGGTTGCTCCTACTACGTCAGGCCGAGGAGCATGCGGTGAAGCAGGCTATGGCCGGTGACGTCAAGGCGAGCTGGGGGGACCAGATGCGGTCCTACGTCCTGCACCCCTACCAGATGGTCAAGGACCTGCGCACCGAGTACGAAGTGAACAACCCCAGCGCTGTTTTCGACGGTGACATCGACGGTTTCATCGAGGCCGGCATCCGCTGGAAGCGAAGCGCCGAGCGGGACGAGGCCTGAGTGATTCGCTTCGAGAACGTCAGCAAGACCTATCCGCGCTCCAGCCAGCCAGCCCTGCGCGACGTCTCTCTGGACATCGAACGTGGCGAGTTCGTGTTCGTGGTGGGTCAGTCCGGGTCGGGCAAGTCCACCTTGTTGCGCCTGATCCTGCGTGAAGAGAAAGCCACCTCCGGCAATGTGCTGGTGGCTGGACGTGAGCTGTCCACCATGCGCAGCCGCAAGGTTCCGGAGCTTCGGCGTGAGATCGGTACGGTCTTTCAGGACTTCCGGCTGCTGCCCAACAAAAATGTCTACCAGAACGTGGCCTTCGCCCTGCAGGTGCTGGGCAAGTCGCGTCATGCCGTCAAGGCAGTGGTGCCCGAGACCCTTGCGATGGTCGGCCTGGACGGCAAGGAGAAACGCCTGCCGCATGAGCTTTCCGGTGGTGAGCAACAACGGGTGGCTATTGCCCGGGCCTTCGTCAACAAGCCGGCGATCCTGCTTGCTGACGAGCCCACTGGCAACCTTGACCCGACCACCAGCCTGGACATCGTGCGGCTGCTCGACCGGATCAACCGCACCGGCACGACCATCGTCATGGCGACCCACGACGACGAGATCGTCGACCAGCTCCGCAAACGCGTCGTCGAGCTCAACGGTGGCCAGCTCGTTCGTGACCAGACTCGCGGTGTCTATGGGGCGCAGCGCTAGCGGCATAGGGGAGACTGCCAGTCGAGAGCCTTCTGAAACCGGACGCCGCTGAAGGCATCGCGGCATACGGCATCTGAACGAAGCGACCGAAAGAGAGCCATGCGACTGCAGTTCATCCTCAGCGAGATCTGGATCGGCCTGCGCCGGAACCTGTCGATGGCGATCTCGGTCGCGCTCGTGACGATGGTCTCTGTGCTCTTCCTCGGGCTCGGTGTCCTTTCCCAGCGGCAGGTCGACACCATGAAGGACTACTGGTACGACAGGGTCCAGGTCTCGATCTTCTTGTGCACCGCCAAGTCCGACCTGCCCAACTGTTCGGCGGGCGCTGTCACCGACGCGCAGCGCAAGGCGATCCGTGGTCAGCTCGACGCGATGAAGCCGCTGGTCAAGAGTGTCTTCCCCGAGTCGCAGCTCGAGGCGTTCAACCGTCTGAAGGAGCAGTACAAGGACAGCCCGAGCTACCGCGATATCAAGCCTGAGCAGATGCCCGAGAGCTTCCGGGTGCAGCTGTCGGACCCGACCAAGTACGACGTGATCACCAGCTCGTTCATCGGCGCGCCAGGGGTGGGTGACGTCCAGGACCAGCGGCGAATCCTCGACCCGTTGTTCAACGTGCTGCGCGGACTTTCCTATGGAGCCTTGGCACTCGCCGGTCTGATGGTGTTGTGCTCGGTGTTGCTGGTCGCCACCACCATCCGACAAACCGCGTTCAGTCGACGCCGTGAGACAGGCATCATGCGGCTGGTCGGAGCCTCTGCTTTCATCATCCAGCTGCCGTTCATCCTTGAGACCCTGGTGGCGACGATGGTCGGCACGGCTCTGGCGGTCGGTCTGCTGTGGGGCATGGTGAAGTACGGCGTCGGCTACCTGGCCGACAAGCTGCCGATCAACTTCATCACGACATCGGCCGTCTTCGACGTCACACCGTGGCTGGTGTTGACCGCTGCCATGCTGGCGATCCTGACCGCCTGGTTCACGTTGCGCCGCTACCTGCGGGTCTAGACACCCGGTCTAGACACCCGGTCTGGACGCCCGGTCTAGACACGCGGTCTAGACACGCGGCCAGACAAACGGCCGAAACCCGGTGTTACACAAGGGGCCCGTGGTACAAATGTGCACAATGAGTCCGTCCCTGCCTGCGCGCCGCCACGCCCGACGTGCCACCTCCGTACGGCTGGTGAGCATGGCCGTGGGTATCGCCATGGCATTCACGCTCGGACTGGCACCTGCCAGCACAGCCGACACCCGCGGCGACAAGAAGAAGCTCGATGCCGACATTGCCCTGCTGCGCCTCCAGCTCGAGGACACCTCTAAGGCCCTCACCAACGCTTTCATCGAGCTAAAAGTCACCAAGGCGGCGCTGCCCGGCGCGCAGCAGACACTGCTCGTCGCTGATGCCGCACAAGCGGTCGCGGACAGGCACAACGAAGAAGCGGCCACCGCGCTCGCGCTCGCTCAGGCCAACGAGGCGAAGGCCGCGGCCGAGCTCGCACAGAATGCGCGTGATACCCAGGAAGCCCAGGACCAGCTCGGCAACATGGCCCGTGACGCCTACCAACAGGGTGGGGACTCCGGCCTCGCGATCGCGCTCGAAGCGACCAGCCCCGAGGACTTCACCAACCGCCTGGTGATGCTGGACACCGTCCTGCGAGTCCGCGGGGCGACGCTGCGAGGCCTGGGCACGATGCAGGCGGAGGGCAAGGCCGTCCAGGCTCACCTGGTTGCAGTGCGCCAACAGGTCGCTGCGCTGAAGGTCCGGGCCGCGGCTGCCTTGGCCAGGGCCACGGCAGCCCGGGACGTCGCGGCGGCCGCCAAGACCAAGCTCGACCTGCTGTATGCCGCTCAGAAGCTTTACGCCGCAACAGTGGCCGACAAGAAGGCCACCGAGATCAAGAGCATCAACACGATGCAGGCACAGTCGAACCTGCTGCAGCGAGTGCTGGCGGCCAGAGCAAAGGCTGCGCGTGAGAAGGCTGCCCGCGAGAGGGCGGCGCGCGCGGCCGCCGCGCGCGCGGCGAACCAGGCGGTGCCCCAGGATGCACCGGCTGGGAGCATCAACGGATTCCTGAGCTACCCGGTCAACGCCCCGGTGTCATCGGAGTTCGGGATGCGCTTCCACCCGATCTGGCAGCGCTGGATTCTGCACGCCGGAATCGACTTCGCCATCAACTGTGGCACGCCGGTCTACGCCGCTGCGGCCGGTGACGTGGTCATGGCGACGCCGGAATGGGCCTCGGGCGGGTACGGCAACCGGCTGGTCATCGACCACGGCCTGCAGGGCGGCGGTGTCGACCTCACGACGACCTACAACCACCTCACCAGCTTCGTGGTGACGTCGGGCTCGGTGGCCCGAGGCGAGCTCGTGGCCTACTCAGGCACAACGGGGACCTCGACCGGCTGTCACCTGCACTTCGAGACCCGCCAGGACGGCACGCCGGTCAACCCGCGACTCTGGCTTTAGCCGGCCAAAGGCTAGGCTGAATGTCGTCGATGGCCGACGCACGGTGATCTGACGAGGGGTGGCGACGGTGGCCAAGGACAAGGGCCAGAAGGTCGTGGCACGAAATCGCAAGGCTTACCACGACTATCTGATCGAGGACACCTTCGAGGCGGGCATGGTCCTGAGCGGGACCGAGGTCAAGTCGCTACGTGCCGGCCGGGCGTCGCTGCTCGACGGCTACGCGACGGTGCGCGACGGGGAAGTCTGGCTCGAGGGCGTGCACATCCCCGAGTACACCGAGGGGACCTGGAACAACCACGCACCTCGTCGGCGCCGCAAGCTGCTCCTGAACAAGCAGGAGATCGCCAAGCTCACCCAGAAGACCAAGGAGGGCGGGCAGACTATTGTTCCGCTGTCCATCTACTTCAAGGACAGCTACGCCAAAGTCGAGATCGCGCTGGCCAAGGGCAAGCGGGAGTACGACAAACGGCAGACGTTGCGGGCAAAGCAGGACGAGCGCGAGTCGCAGCGGGCGATCTCGACACGTCGGGAAAGGTGACTCAGTTGCGGCTACGGCGGCGGCTGCGGTCGCAGGTTCGGTTGTTGCTGGCGGTTCTGGCGGCACTGGGGCTGACCTTGGGGTTCTCGTCCGTTGCCCAGGCGGCGGGGGACGAGCACATCGTGTCCTTCACTGCGGACTACGACCTGGCCAGCGATGGTTCCATGGGGGTCACCGAGACCATCGACTGGCAGTTCGGGCCCGGCGAGCATCACGGCATCAAGCGCAATATCACTGTGCGACAAGGCGTCTCGGATCCGCCCAACAAGTTCCGCGTCTATGAGATGAGCGACGTGTCGGCGAGCAGCCCGACGGGAGCCAACGCCGACGTCTACGTCTCCGAGGTGGGCGCCGACAACGTCATCCGGATCGGCAGCCCGACCCAGCCGTTCGATGGTGCCCAGCGGCAGACCTACGTGATCAAGTACCGCCTGGCTCACGTTGCC
>JAYSQH010000074.1:0-6503 GCA_043721655.1 Phycicoccus sp.
CCTCGTCCTCGTAGTAGGAGTCCGGGGTGTCCAGGAACTCGATACCGTTGGCACGCAACGCATCCACGCTCGCGAGGATGTCGTTCGTCGCCACCGCGAGGTGCTGGGCCCCGGGCCCGCGGTAGAAGTCGAGGTATTCGTCGATCTGGCTCTTGCGCTTGGCGATGGCCGGCTCGTTGAGGGGGAACTTGACCCGGTGGTTGCCGTTCGCGACGACCTTGGACATCAGCGCGGAGTAGTCGGTGGCGATGTCGTCGCCGATGAACTCGGCCATGTTCACGAAGCCCATGACCTTGTTGTAGTAGCCCACCCACTGGTCCATCTTGCCGAGCTCGACGTTGCCCACCACATGGTCCAGCGCCTGGAAGATCCGCTTCGGCGCACCCTCGCGCCTTTCGAAGCCGGAGGCCCGCTGGACATAGCCCGGTAGATAGATCCCGTCATACTTCGAGCGATCCACGAGGGTATGCCGGGTGTCCCCGTACGTCGCGATCGCAGCCATCCGCACGGTGCCGTGGTCGTCGGTGATGTCCTGCGGCTCCTGGAGGATCGTCGCCCCGGCGGAGCGTGCCTGCTCGATGCACCTGTCGACGTCGGGCACCTCGAGGGCGATGTCGACGACGCCATCGCCGTGGACCCGGTGGTGGTCCAGCAGCGGGCTGTCGGGTGCGACGCCGCCCTTGATCACGAAGCGACAGGAGCCGCTCTTCAGGACGAACGCCTTGTGGTCGCGGTTGCCGGTCTCGGGGCCGCTGTAAGCGACCAGCTCCATCCCGAAGGCGGTCTGGAAGAAGTGCGACGTCTGAGTTGCGTTGCCCACGACGAAGACCACCGCGTCCCAGCCGGTCACCGGGAACCGGTCCGTGGACTCGTCGTACTCAACCAGCCCGACGAGCTGCTTGAGCTGCTCGAGGTCGAGGTCGGCGTGACGCTCATCGGGGGTGAGGGTGATCGGCTGGCTCATAACCGAACTCTGAGCCAGTCAAGGGCGTCTGTGCAAGCGCGGCCAGCTGACCGGTGGCGCTTTAGCCGGTGAACGGCCGTCGCTGACCGGTCGATGCTGCACAAACTGCACTATCTTCGCCCTACCCTTTGTACAATCTGCCCATGAAGCTGGACGACCTGGACACTCGCATCATCAGCACCTTCATGGAGGACCCGCAGATCGGGGTCCTGGCCGCCTCACGGCACCTCGGCGTGGCCCGCGGGACCGTTCAGGCCCGGCTCGACCGTCTGCAGAAGCGCGGAGTGCTCACCACCTTTGCGCCGCAGGTGAGCCCGGCCGCCATGGGCTACCCGGTAACGGCATTCTGCACCCTGGAGATCCGCCAGACCCGCGGCCACGACCCCGTCGTCACACATCTGTCGGGGATACCCGAAGTGCTCGAGGCGCACACGATCACCGGATCCGGAGACCTCCTGATCCGGGTGGTTGCCAAGGACAACGCGGACCTGCAGCGAGTGATCGACATGGTCGTCGACGACGGGCACGTGATCCGGGCTTCGACCGTCATCGCGCTCGCAACCCGTATCGACTTCCGAACCCTGCCACTGGTCCAGAGCGCCGGTTCATCGCAGGACTGAGTCCACTGACCTGCGTCAGCCGATGAGGCGCCGGGCACCGCACGGCATGCGCGTCCGCATGGCGCGGCAGCGGGTCCTAAACTGGTCAACCGTAAGGCGTTACGGACGGTGAACCGTTTGGGCGTTTGGCAACAAACGGGAGTACCGAGATGACTGACCAGTCACGCATGCGTTGCACGGCTCTGGCCGACAAGGTGATGTCGGCCCAGGAGGCAACCGCGTTCATCCGACCCGGCGACAACGTGGGGATGAGCGGGTTCACCGGTGCCGGCTACCCCAAGGCCGTCCCGGGGGCGTTGGTCGACCGGGTCAAGGACGCGACTGCGCGCGGTGAGCGGTTCAGCATCAGCGTCTGGACCGGCGCGTCCACAGCGCCGGAGCTCGACGGTGCGCTGGCGCAGGTCGACGGGATCGACCTACGCATGCCCTACCAGTCCGACCCGGTCAGCCGCGCCAAGATCAACGCCGGTCAGATGGACTACCTGGACGTTCACCTGTCCCACGTCGCCCAGATGGTCTGGGAGGGCTTCTTCGGGCAGCTCGACGTCGCGGTCATCGAGGTCGCCGGCATCACCGAAGACGGCTCGCTGATCCCGTCCTCCTCGGTCGGCAACAACAAGACGTGGATCGACCAGGCCGACCGGGTGATCCTCGAGGTGAACTCCTGGCAGCCTGCCGAGCTCGAGGGCATGCACGACATCTACTACGGCACCGCACTGCCCCCACACCGCAAACCGCTCCAGATCATCGAGCCATCCGACCGGATCGGCATCCCCTATCTGCAGTGTCCGGCGGACAAGATCGTCGCGATCGTCCACACCAACGCACCTGACCGCAACTCGGCGTTCAAGCCCATCGACAGCGACTCACAGCTGATCGCCGCCAACGTCGTGGAGTTCCTGAACCACGAGGTGAAGCAGGGACGTCTGCCCGCCACCCTCCTGCCGTTGCAGTCCGGAGTCGGCAATATCGCCAACGCCGTGCTCAACGGGCTCGACGCCGGACAGTTCCGCGACCTGACCGCCTACACGGAGGTGATCCAGGACGGCATGCTACAACTGCTCCGCTCCGGGACCCTCTCGATGGTCTCGGCGACGGCCTTCTCACTCAGCGACGAGGGCCTGGAGGATCTGCGGGCCAACATCGGCGACTACAAGGACCGGATCATCCTGCGGCCGCAGGAGATCAGCAATCATCCAGAGGTCATCCGTCGACTCGGCTGCCTTGCGATGAACGGCATGATCGAGGCTGACATCTACGGCAACGTCAACTCCACGCATGTGATGGGCTCGAGCATCCAGAACGGCATCGGCGGCTCCGGCGACTTCGCCCGAAACGCCTGGGTAGCGATGTTCCTGACCCCCTCGACCGCCAAGAAGGGGGCGATCTCGTGCATCGTGCCGATGGCCAGCCACGTCGACCACACCGAGCACGACGTGCACGTCCTGGTCACAGAGCAGGGCATCGCCGACCTGCGCGGCTTGCCGCCACGTCGTCGCGCCCAGCAGATCATCGACCACTGCGCGCATCCGGACTACCGGCCAGAGCTTCAGGACTACCTGGACCGGGCCACTGCCAGCAACTCCGGCAAACACACGCCGCACCTGATCGACGAGGCCTTGTCATGGCATGCGCGGTTCCTTAAGACCGGCACGATGAAGCCAGCCTGAGCGGGCACCGGACTGCCTGAGCCTCAGCTGACTTGCAGGTGGTCGGTGCCCCGGGAGGTCACGACTCGACATACTCCTTGAGGCCTTCGACCGTGCTGTGCACCAGAGCCCTGATCACGCGTCCGCGAAGGAATCCGGGCAGGGGCAGGTTGTGGCGGATCGTCAGGTCGTACGTCACCTCGGTCTTGCCCTGGCCAAGGTCGCGAAGCGTGTATGTCGCATCCTGACCGGTCTGCAGACGACCCTCGACCAGGCTCCAGCTCATGCCATCGGCGGCATGCTCGTAGGCCAGGGTGTAGGTGTCCTTGCCGACCGGCGAGGTGGCCGTGAAGCGGGCCTGGACTGGTGTGCCGTCGTCGTACTTCTGCAGGACCTCAGCCCCGATGATCTCCGCGATCCATTTCGGTTGGCTCTCGACGTCCCGGAGGGTGGTGAGCACCCGCTTGAGCTTGGCAGCGACGACAACCGTCTCAGTCGCATGGTCGGTCGGCATGGTCTCCTCCTTGGTGAGCTGGTCAGACGGCGCTGGCCGCTATCCGTAGCAGCTGGTCCAGGTCCTCGTCGAAGGCCTCAACGAGCTTCTCGACGTCCGGCACCAGTGCCGCATCGACCTTGAAGCCCACGCGCACGATTCCGGCCAAGCTGAAGATGCAGACCCCCAGAGTCTGACGGCCCGAACCGGGCACCCAGCCGACCGAACCGGCGATCGGCACCCCTGCGACGTAGCGCTGGTGCTGGGGTCCGACGACGTTGGTCGTCACCCCGATGGCCTTGTCCGAAAAGAAGTTGACGATGGCGTTGGACAGGCGCGGCTCGAGGCGCCCGATCACCCTGTTCAGGCCGAACGTGAGGAACGCCTCGGGGGAGACCTTGATCCAGTCCATCCGTCTCTTGGCCTCGGATACCCGCTCCAACGGCGCTCTCACCCCGGTCGGCATCGTCAGATAAACCAGGGCGAACATGTTGCCGAGCTCGCGTGGCAACGGCTGGTCGGGAGGACGCACGTTGACCGGGATCATGGTGGTCAGGTCGGCTGGGTCGGCACCGCGATCGCGCAGGTAGGTGTTGACGGCACCGGAGATCGCCGCCACGAGAACGTCATTGACGGTGGCTCCGGTCAGCCGGCTCACCCGCTTGACTTCCTCGATCGCACGGGGTCCGGACCAGACCGCCCTCTTGTCGACCCCTGGCTCACCCGAGAACAGGCTCTGCGGGTTGTGCCCCAGCAAGAGAGTGTCCGCGACCTTCCCGGTTCGCCAGCCGAGCTCCAGCACATCGATGGCCCGGGACGGGTTGACCAGCTCAGGGATCAGGGAGATGGCCTCAAGGCCGCCACGCACTGCTTGTGCGCCCGTGTCAATCAGCGACCGGGCCGCGCCGATGAGCCCGCCCGAAGTTGGTGAGGATGCTTCGTGCGCCTCGATCTCGTCGAGGTCGACCGCTGGTGAGTCGTTGGTGAGCGAGAGCAGCACCTGCGACAGGGCAATACCGTCGGCCAGCGAGTGATGGAACCGGGACACCAGTGCGCAGCCACTGCCGTAGCCGTCCACGAGGATCAGCTCCCACAAGGGGTGACTGCGGTCGAACGGCACGCTCATCCGACTCTCAACGAACCGCTGCAGAGCCTCCAGGTTGCCCAGTGCCGGCAAGGTGGCCCGTTTGAGGTGACGGCTGAGGTCGAAGTCAGGGTCGTCCTCCCAGTAGGGCATGGCGAACGGGTTGGACGGCGGCACGGGCCGCTGTGAGAACACCGGGTAGCGGTCGAGCAGGCGACGCTGGAGCAGCGGGCCGAGCAGCTCCCAGTCGATCGTCTCGTCGAACCACATCACCGAGTCGATGACCATCAGGTTGTTGGGCCGGTCCATGTTCAGCCACATGGTGTCCACCGGACCGATAGATCGTCGCTCGGGCATTCACACTCTCCATACAGTCGGCAGTTGGAAGCAGTGTCGCACTCCCCTGCCCCGACCTTAGGGCCAGAGGTCACCCGATGATGCTCGCCCAGGTGCTCAGAGACCGATGGGCTCAGCGGCGGCCGACGATCCAGCGCCGAATGGTCTCGATCCGTTGTCCGACGTGTGCGGCACTGGCCTGGTCGAGCGCCGGTCCGCCGCAGCTTTTGCGCAGGTCCGCATGGACCACGGCGTGCGGCGCGCCGGTCCTGCGGGCGTAGGCGGACACCAGCGCGTTGAGCTCCTTGCGACTCGCCGCCATCGCGCGGTGGGTGGCGAGCTGGGGGTCTGCCTTCGGGCGGCCCGAGCCCTTCTGAGCCGACTGCCGGGCGCGCAGCAACGTGGCCACCTGGTCGAGCTCGAGCAGGCCCGGCAGCCCCAGGAACTCCTGCTCGTCCGCGCTGCCCACCTCGGCGTTGAGCCCGAACTGCTGGGCGTCGAAAAGCACATGGTCGAACTCGGCATCGGACGCGAGCGCCTCGAACGACGCCTGCTCAAGGTCCGCGCCCGAGCCGGTCCGGTTGGCTGCCGCGAGCAGGGCCTCCTCCTCGTACCAGATGGAGGTGTCGTCGCCGGGTGTGCGGACGCGGTCCAGCGCGTGGTCGCGCTCGTCCTCCAGACGGGCCGCATGCTCGAGGATGGCCGGCACGCTCGGCAGGAAGATCGACGCAGTCTCTCCGCGACGTCGCGCCCGCACGAAGCGGCCGACCGCCTGGGCGAAGTAGAGCGGCGTGGACGTCGAGGTGGCATAGACCCCGACGCACAGCCGAGGGACGTCAACGCCCTCGGAGACCATGCGCACCGCGACCATCCAGCGCTGGTTGCCCTCTGCGAACTCCTCGATCTTGCCTGACGAACCTGCATAGTCCGAGAGCACGACGACGGGGCGTTCGCCCGAGATACCGTGCAGGATCTTGGCGTAGGCCCGGGCCTGGGTCTGGTTCGAGGCGATCACGAGGCCACCGGCGTCCGGCACACCTCGGCGTACCTCGGTCAGCCGCTTGTCCGCTGCCGACAGGACGGACGGTATCCACTCGCCCTTTGCGTCGAGGGCGGTCCGCCACGCCTGGGCTGTGGCGTCCTTGGTCATGGGCTCCCCGAGCCTGGCCGAGATCTCGTCACCGGCCTTGGTACGCCAACGCATCGAGCCGCCGTAGGCCAGGAACAGCACTGGGCGGACGACCCCGTCGCGCAACGCCTCGGCATAGCCGTAGGTGTAGTCGGCCGCACTGCGGCGAATCGAGTCAGCGCCCAACTCGTAACGTACGAAAGGGATCGGGCTCGTATCGGAGCGAAA
>JAYSQH010000075.1:0-7700 GCA_043721655.1 Phycicoccus sp.
GCGACGCGCCTCCTGGCGCACATACTGGACGAGGTCCTCAGGCTCGATCTCGTGGGCATAGTTGCGGATGTAGCGATGCGTCCGCGCGATGTGCCGGCCGGCTCGCACGATGCGCGGCAGGTCCTCGCGGTCGTCGATCCAGCGCGTATCGGCCGGAGAGCCGGCATCGCGCAACAACAGGGTGCCGCCGTCCCGCTCGGCGATGGCCTGCTTCTCACTGGTCGCGTCATCCACTGCGCCATGCGCGTCGAGCCCGACGTGGGCGTGCGCGTCGACCAGACCGGGCAGGACCCAGCCACGCACCGTCTGGACGTCCGCGCCTGCCGACGGGGCGGCATACGTGACCCGGCCCTCGACGACCCAGAGCTCGTCGCGGACCTCCTCGGGCCCGACCAGCACCATTCCCTTGATGTGCAGTACCGGCGCAGTCATGTCGCGACACTACCGACGACGGCGGACGTATGCCGTGCGGCGCCCGGTCAGCGGGCAAAGGTCATCAGGCGCAGGTCATCGATACTCCGGGTTGGGCTGGACGAAACCGAACCGCTCCCCCTTGTCCCACTCGCTTCGCTGGTTGCCGTATGCCGGGATGCCGCCGGCCCGCTGAATCATCCGCGCCAGGTGCATCAGGTTCCACGTCATAAACGTCGTGTTCCGGTTGGTGAAGTCGTTCTCGAGGCCACCGGAGCCCTGGTCAAGGTAGGACGGGCCCGGCCCGATGTCCCCGATCCAGCCGGCGTCGGCCTGCGGCGGGATGACGTAGCCAAGGTGTTGGAGGCTGTAGAGGATGTCCATGGCGCAGTGCTTGACGCCGTCCTCGTTGCCGGTGATCAGCGCTCCGCCGACCCTGCCGTAGAACGCGTACTGACCCTGTTCGTTGAGCTGACCCGACTGCGCATAGAGCCGCTCGATGATCTGCTTGGTCTTGCTGGAGTTGTCGCCGAGCCAGATCGGACCCGCGATGACCGTGATGTTGGCCGCCTTGACCCGCTCCCAGATGGCTGGCCACTCGTCGGTGGACCACCCGTGCTCGGTCATGTCTGGATAGACGCCGAAGGCGATGTCATGGTCGACCGCGCGCACCACCTCGACCTCGACACCGTGTCGGCGCATGAGTGATGCACTCACCTCGATGAGGCCCTCGGTGTTGGAGACCTCCGGGGAGCGCTTGAGCGTGCCGTTGAGGAACATCGCCTTGAGCCCGGTGAAGTCCAAGTCCTGCTCTGTGTCAGCCATGGCCTTCACGCTAGCGAACGCCGTCTGTCGGCGAAACCGTCAAAAGGGTTACCAGCCGCTGACGAAACCGGGTGGACTACGAGGGAGCCTGCCCCTACGGTCGCGTCATGACGGCATCACCGACGGAAGACCTCGAGGCGAACCTGGTCGAGCGCTGCGCGCAGCTCGTTCGCGGCCGCAAGGTCATTCTGGTTGGCGGCGTGCTTGCCGGGGCGCCTCGACGGGTGCGGCAGCTGCGCGGCTGGGGTGCCGAGGCGGTTCTCGTGGTCGCTGACGGCGTCGGCACCGGTGAACTGCCCGGACCGGACGAGGCCAGCATGGTCGTCATCCAGGGTCCCGAGCGGGCGAACCAGAGCGAGGAGGTAGCCGGCTGGATCTCTTTCGCCGCCGATCCGCCCGCCGAGGCACGCGCTGCGGTTGAGACATTCGACACCGACGGTGCGGGCCTTTGTCTGTTGAGCCCGTTCGCGACCGTCGATAGGTATCTCGGTCGCGAGTCGCTCGGCGGCCGGCCTCAGTCGTTCCTGGCGCTGGAGGACAAGAGCCTCAACGACACTTTGTGGGATGCCGTCGGGGTGCGGCGTTCGCCAGCCCACGTGGTCGACGCGGAGCCGGATCGCGTACTCGCCGCGGCGCGCGACCTCGACACCGGCCGCGGAACCGTGTGGTCAGCCGATGCCTCCCAAGGCATGAACGGCGGCGGTGACCGGGTCCGCTGGGTCGTCACCGATGAGGATGCCCGGACCGCTCTCAGGACGCTGCTGCCAGTCTCGGCAAGGATCCGGGTGCAGCCGTTCCTCGAGGGCGTGCCCTGCAGCATCCATGGGTTCGTCCTGCCTGACGGGGTGGCCGTGTTCCGTCCGGTCGAGCTGGTGGTGCTGCGTTCCACGTCACCGAGGCGTTTCCTGTACTCCGGCCTGTCAACCTGCTGGGACCCCACACCACGTGATCGCCACGAGATGCGTGAGGTCGCCGGGCGGGTCGGTCGCCACCTGCAGACCGAGTGCGGCTACCGCGGCGGGTTCTCGGTCGACGGAGTCCTGACCGCCGACGGATTCCGGCCCACCGAGCTCAACCCTCGTTTCGCCGGCGGTCTGTCGACCATCGGCAAGAGCGTTCCCGCGCTTCCGCTCGATCTGCTCCAGATGGCGACGGTCCGCGGCATCGACATGGGCATCGGTGCCGGGGAGCTCGAGAATCTCCTGCTACCTGCCGCTGACGCTCAGCGGTTCGGGTCGGCCTACCACGTGATCACTGCGCCCGGACCAGTTGCGACCGAGACCGTCGATGTCACGGGCGGCCCTGATGGCCTGCGCGTCGCTGAGCACGGCGAGTTCGTGATCGGCGCGATCGAACGAGGGCCTGCCAACCTGGGCAGCCTGATCCGATTCACCCCCGCCGAGATGACTCCCGGGATGCGTCTGGCGCCGTATGGCGTCGCGATGTTCGCGCTCGCCGACCGGCTCTGGGACACCGGTATCGGGCCGGTGGAAGCCGCCCCCGACGTCCGCTGAGCCACCCGCCCAGATCTCGATCAGCCGCCCGCCAGCACGGCGCCGCGCAATGTCATCAGCATGTCGTCCCAGAACGGGAAGACGGTCCGCCCATGTCCGCAACCGGGGCGAATCACCAGCGTGGAGTGGGCTATTCGTTCGTGCAGCCAACGGCCGTGATCAGCCGGAACGAGCCGGTCCTCATCGCCGTACCAGAGCCAGGTCGGGGATACCACGGATGCCAGGTCGATGTCCCAGTCGCCGCCCCAAGCCAGGTTGTCGCGGGCGTAGCCGTCGTAGGACGTCAGTGCCTCTCTCATGTCGGCTGCCCACCAGGTACGCATCTGCGGAGTAAAGACCGCGACTCGTTCCGGCTCGGGAACCAGTCGGATGAACTCGTCCATCATCGCGTCGTCGTCGAGCTCGAGCATGGACGCGTACTCCTCCGTCGCAGCCCGCTTGAACGCCACAAGCGTGGCCCCGACGCTGCCGGCGTCGGCCAGCGCCAGAGCTGCGCGATCCTCAGGGTTGCTCTCCCGTAGGTCGATCAGCCGCCATGGCCCGATGCCAACGGCCACGCCCACCGCCGCGACCCGTGCGGGCTCCAACGCGCCACAGGCCAAGGCGTAAGGACCGCCCCCGGAGACTCCCAAGACCGCGAATCGGCTCAGTCCCAAGGCATCCGCGAGCGCCAAGGTGTCCTCGGCGACTGATGTGAGGCTGGTGGGCGCGTCCGGCGCTGCGCCATAACCGGGACGGTTGGCCGCAATCAGCCGCACTCCTTGGCGCACCGCGGCGTCATGTCCCGCGACTGCCAACAACCGGCTCGACGGCGTGCCGTGGAAGTAGATGGCGGGCACACCACCCGGGTCGCCGCCCGCCCACACACTGAGCGGTCGGCCATCCGGCAGCCTGATCGTGAGGTCCACAGCTGGTCCTACTTTCCGAGGAACTGCTCGAAACCCTGGGGCAGCTCGATGTTGGCAGGATCCGCGGCCCCAGCAGGCGCAACGGGATCCTGAGCGGCCGGCATACCGAAGGCGCTGTTGACCGCAGCAGCACGGGACCCTGAGGCCTTGTCCGCCGAAGCCTTCTCCTCCTGGGCGCGCTTGGCCGGGTTGCCGCTCTTGCCCTTCTTGCGCTGCTGACCCTTGACGGCCTTCTTGCCACCGCCCATGCCAGGAAGAGCCGGCATCCCGGGCATGCCACCGCCGCCTCCCTTACGCAGCGACCGCATCATCTTCTGGGCCTGGCCGAAGCGCTCGAGCAGGCCGTTCACCTCGGACACGGACACGCCCGACCCTCGGGCGACCCGCGCCCGACGTGAGCCGTTGATCTGCTTGGGGTGGGTGCGCTCAAAGGGCGTCATGGAGCGCACCATGGCCTCGACCCGGTCGAACTCGCTCTCGTCGAGGGAGTCGAGCTGAGCGCGCATCTCACCCATGCCGGGCATCATCTTGAGCATCGCCTTCAGGGAGCCCATCTTCTTGATGGCCGCCATCTGGCTCAGGAAGTCGTCGAACGTGAAGTCCTCATCTTCCATGAACTTGCGGGTCATCTCGGCTGCCTGATCGCGGTCGAAGGCCTTCTCGGCCTGCTCGATCAGGGTCAGCACGTCACCCATGTCCAGGATTCGTGAAGCCATCCGGTCAGGGTGGAACACCTCGAGGTCGCCGACCTTCTCGCCGGTGGAGGCGAACATGATCGGCCGGCCCGTGACCTTGGCCACTGACAGCGCGGCGCCACCGCGGGCGTCGCCGTCGAGCTTGGTCAGAACCACGCCGGTGAAGTCCACGCCCTTCTGGAAGGCCAGGGCGGTTTCCACTGCGGCTTGGCCGATCATGGCGTCGATGACGAACAGGACCTCGTCGGGCGAGATCGCGGCCCGGATGTCGGCGGCCTGCTGCATCAGGTTCTCGTCGATTGCCAGCCGACCGGCGGTGTCGACGATGACCACGTCGTGCTGCTTGGCGCGAGCCTCGGCCACACCTTGGCGCGAGACCGTCACCGGATCGCCGAATGACCTTGTGCCATCGCCGGACTCGGCGCCCGCGTCATAGCCGGCGACGTTGCCGCGCTCGGGGGCGAAGACCGGGACGCCGGCTCGCTCTCCGACCACCTGCAGCTGGGTCACGGCGTTGGGTCGCTGAAGGTCGGCCGCCACCAGGATCGGAGTGTGACCCTGGTCCTTGAGCCACTTGGCGAGCTTGCCGGCCAGGGTGGTCTTGCCGGAGCCCTGAAGCCCCGCGAGCATGATCACGGTCGGCGGGTTCTTGGCGAACTCGATCCGACGGGTCTGCCCGCCCAGGATCGTCACGAGCTCTTCGTTGACGATCTTGACGATCTGCTGGGCTGGGTTCAGGGAGCCAATGACCTCGGCGCCCAAGGCGCGCTCGCGAACGGCGCCCGTGAACTCGCGAACGACGGACAGCGCAACGTCGGCGTCGAGCAGCGCAACGCGGATGTCGCGGATGGTGGCGTTGACGTCCGATTCGGACAGGCGCCCCTTGCCGCGCAGGTTCTTGAAGGTAACGGTCAGACGGTCAGAAAGGCTTGTGAACACCACGCAAGGTTATCGGTCCGTGAAGGGCGCCTGGTCGCATGCTTCCATCAGCATCGATATCGTCTGGGCGACCCGGGCAGGTGACAGGGTCCGGCCCCCGAACTCGCTGACATAGAACGTGTCCAGGGTCTGACCCGCATACGTGGCAATGTGAGCGCTCTGCACGGTCAGACCAGCGCGCGCGAACGTCATACCGACCTCGTGCAGGAGTCCTGGGCGGTCGTGAGCCCGGATCTCGAACACGGTCGAGTCCTCAGATGCGTGGGGCACGACCATGGCACGGGTCGGCGCCCTGGAGCCGCCGTCGACCAGTCCTGCCGCGACCGTACCGGCTGTGGCCGTGCGACGGCGATCCAATGCCTGCAACGGCTCGCGGTCACCCTCGCCGAGGCGCAGGAGCCCCCGAGCGATGGCTGCGGCATCGGGGGAATCGCCGCCTGGCGAGTCGACCTGCCACTGATTTGCCGCAATGCCCTCCTGGGTGCGTACGCGCGCAGTCCGCACGATCAGGCCGTATCCCGCGAGCAGTCCTGCGGTGTCGGCGAACAGGCCTAGCCGGTCGCGGTCGAAGACGTCGATGCGGTAGGCACCTCCGATGGGATGAACCACCACGTGCGGCTCCCCCGTTGCCACGGCGGCGACTATCTGTGGCGGCAGCAGATCGTCGTCCTCCTCCTCCGCGGCGATCGGCGCAGCCGCATCTCCCAAAGCCGCGCGTGCGCCGTCTGTGAGCTGCTGGAGCAGCTTTGCCCGCCAGTCCGTCCACGCTGCCGCGCCCACTGCACAGGCGTCCGCCTCGGTCAGGGCGCGCAGCAGCTCCAGCACGTCACGACGGCCGCCAACGGCCTCTGAGACGGCCGAGATGGTCTGTCCGTCCGTCGGGTCGCGTCGGGTTGCCAGGTCGATGAGGGTCAAGTGCTCGCGGGTGAGCAGCTCGACAACCTCGACGTCAGACTCGTCCAGGCCCAGCCTTCGAACGGCCGTGGCCGCAAACGGCGCGCCGACCAAGGAGTGGTCGTGCGCTCCGGCGACCTTGCCTATGTCATGCAGCAACGCCGCCAGCAGCAGAAGGTCGGGGCGCTCAACGTGACGCAGCAGACCGGTCGCGTGAACGACGGTCTCGATCAGGTGCCGATCGACCGTATGCCGATGAACGGCGTTGCGCTGTGGTCGACTTCGCACGGCCGCCCACTCGGGGAACCAGCCGTCGACAAGGCCGGCGAGGTCCAGTCCCTCCCACACGGGGATCAGACCAGGGCCTGCTGCGAGGAGGTCGACGAGCAGCGACCTGGCCAGGGGACTCCACGGCGTGGCTATGGCAGGCGAGTGCGCTGCCAGGTTGGCCAGGGTCGCGGGGGCCAGGGGCAGTCGTCGGCGGGCCGCCGCGACAGCTGCTCGAAGGACCAGGAGCGGGTCGCGGGAGGAGTCGAGGTGGGCGCCGAGCACTACCTCCCCGTCGTGTTCGAACAGTCCAAAACCCAATGGCTTCAAGACCGGTCGTCTGGGGCCGACCCTCAAGGTGCGGGCGCGCTGAGACTGCGCCGCGCGTCGTACTGTCCCGTCGATGGCGTAGCTGACGGTGCGCGCTGCGGTGCCCACGACTGCCAACATGGAGTCGGCGTCAGGATGGCCCAGGAGCACAGCGACCGCGTCGTGGTCCTCAAGTCCCAGCCGATCGCGGCCACGACCCGTCACCACATGCAATGCGTCCCGCGTGTCCAGCAACGTGCGGTAGGCCTCGTCGACCTGTCCGTGCGGGCGGTCGGCCAGCCACGCTGCCGTCAGCGCTCGCAGAACCGACATGTCACGAAGGCCCCCGCGGGCTTCCTTCAGGTCTGGCGCGATGGTCTGCGCCAGGTCCCCGTGTCGGTGGTGGCGTTCCTCAAGCGACTCGACCAGCTGGGGCAACCGACGGCGGGCGTTTGCGCGCCAGTCGTGAGCCACAGTCGAGCGTGCCGCAGCGACCACCTGCTCGTCACCGGCCACCAGTTCGAGATCCAGCAGTGCAACCGCAGCCGAGAGGTCCGCGGCAGCGACGGTCCGGCACTGCCCGACGGTTCGGACACTGTGGTCGAGCTTCGCCCCACCGTCCCAGATCGGGTACCAGATACGGTCGGCCAGGGAGGTGACCTCCTTGCCCGACAACGACCGGCCGTCGTGCAGCAGCACCAGGTCGAAGTCGCTGAGCGGACCTGCGTCACCGCGGGCCAGGCTTCCGACGCTAGCCAGAGCGACCCCTGGCGAGGAAGCCCCAAAGGTTGCTGCGCTCCAAACCTCACGGATCCAGGTGAGGCTCAGGTCCGCGATCGCAGCGCGTCGCTCCTCGCCGGCACCCGGGGCGGTGAATCTCCGGGTGTCGGCGAGGTTCAAGCGTCGCTGGTTGAGGTCCGAGGTGGGGGTCACTTTGG
>JAYSQH010000076.1:0-4949 GCA_043721655.1 Phycicoccus sp.
GCCGTGCCGATGCCGCGGCGCTCGTGGCGCACGGCCGCTTCCTCGCGGAGAAGTTCGGCCACGCCTCGACCGGTGGCGGACTGGCGCTGGGTGCGGACGCGACGATTGCCCCCGACCCGCAAGGAGGCCGGCTGCAGCCGCCGACCACAAGCGGTGCACCATGACCAGCCATCCGCCGTCGCCCACGCTGACGCTGGACCAGGCGCTCGACGCCTTGGCCGAGGTCGCCGAGTCGGCCGGGGTCGAGGTGGTGACCGCACGGGCCGAGGGCGTCGCCCTGGCGGCCGCCGTGGCCGAGTCGGCACCAGGGGCTGACGTGAGCTGGGCTGCTGCCGTCGGTGGCGGGACCACCCAGGACTTCTTCGACGCCGCGTCACGAGGCCGGAGATGGCGGGCCGCCCCCACCGCTGCCCTGACCGGCCTAATGGCACAAGGGTCTTCGGGCACCGTGCCCTATGCCGAGGCGCTGGCTGCGGTGGTCTCGGCGGCCTGTGGTCTCGGCGAGCCGACGATGCGTGTGATCGGCAACGCCTCTGTGGCAGCAGCCGCTCAGCTGAATGCGGCCGGGGCGCGATACCACCTGTCAGAACCAGCGCGACCCGACCTCCCAACCCCTCCCCCCACTGAGTTGTCAGGGCCTGGTCGACCCATGACTCAACGCGGGCCTGACAAGTCGGACGAGGCTTCAGCCCAGCCGGCGCCGCCGGAACCTGCGAAGAAGACCGTCGAAGAGCTGCTCAAGGAGCTCGATGCCCTGATCGGCCTAGAGCGGGTCAAGCGCGAGATCCACCGGCAGGTGGCGATCCTGCGGGTTGACCGGCTGCGCGCAGAAGCGGGAATGAAGAACGCAACGATCACCCGACATCTTGTCTTCACCGGCAACCCGGGCACCGGCAAGACGACCGTGGCGCGACTTGTCAGCGGGGTCTACCAGGCGCTCGGCCTGCTGTCCAAGGGTCTGCTGGTTGAGGTGGACCGTTCCGAGCTCGTGGCCGGCTACCTCGGCCAGACCGCGATCAAGACCTCCGAGGTGGTCGCCAAGGCCGGCGGAGGCGTGCTCTTCATCGACGAGGCCTACAGCCTGACCGGCGACCAGTACGGCACCGAGGCAGTCGACACCCTGGTCAAGGAGATGGAGGACCGGCGCGACGACCTGGTGGTCATCGTCGCCGGTTATCCCGCGCCCATGAAGGCCTTCATTGACGCCAATCCCGGTCTGTCCAGCCGCTTTCGGACTATCATCGAGTTCGACGACTACACCGACGACGAGCTGGTCCAGATCCTGACCTTACTGGCCGACGGCTCCGACTTCGAGGTCACGCCTGAGGCGCTGACGCACTTCAGGGAGCACTTGGCCGGAACGACCCGCGACAGTACCTTCGGCAACGGCCGCTTCTCGCGCAACATGCTCGAGGCCGCCATCGGGCGCCACGCCTGGCGCTTGCGCGAGGTCGAGGCCCCCACCACCGACCAGCTGCGTCAGCTGTTGCCCGAGGACCTGGACGAGGACGAGCAGGGAGAACCGGCGTGAGCCAGCCGACCGCGATACCGACCGCCGTCACCCCCCCACCCAGCGGACCGACCCTCGCAGCACGGCTCGGCGACGCAACCACCTCGCTCCGCCGGTCGATGTCAGGGACCCCAGGGCGGCTGAGGCTCCTGGCCCTGTCGACCGTCGCGGTGTCCCTGATCTTCGCCATTTCCGCCTTCTCGGCCTTCGGGTCCACCGATGACGCTCTGCGCCGAGGCGGGGCCAACACCGCCCAGCTGGTCCGGATCCAGGCCATCCACACCAACCTGAGCCGGGCCGATGCCGATGCCACCAACGCATTCCTGGTCGGCGGTCTCGAGCCGGCCGGCCAGCGGACCGAGTTCACCGCGTCCCTGGCGCAGGCCGCCCGCCTGATCGCCGAGGCGGCCAGGGCCCAACCAGCTGACGGGCCCGCGCTGGGAGCCCTCAACAACTCAGTGCTGACCTACGCCGGCCTGATCGAGCAGGCCCGCGCCACCAACCGCCAAGCCCTTCCGGTGGGTGCGCAGTACCTCCGCGTGGCCAGCTCCGGCCTGCGCGCTGATGCCCTGCCCATCCTGGACGCCTTGGTGAAGGCCAACCAGGCCAGGGTGAGCGCCGAGTTCGACCGCGTCGGTGGTGAGTCCACCCCACTCATCGTCAGCGGAGTGCTTGCCTTGCTCGTTCTGCTCGGCGGCATGGGCTGGCTCTCGCTGCAGACCCACCGCTACGTGAATCCCCCTCTCGCTGCGGCAACTGCAGCGGTCCTGGTGACCCTGGTGATCGGCTGGATCGGCCTCGGAGCCGTCAGCAACCGGGTGGATGACGTGCGCAATGGCTCGTATGCCGCGACGCTGGCCACAGCGACGGCGCGCATCGCCGCGTTCGACGCCAAGTCGAACGAGAGCCTGACCCTGATCGCCCGCGGTTCCGGGTCGACCTTCGAGAAGGCATGGAAAGCCTCGTCCAAGATCGTGACCGACCAGAGCACAGCGGCGGCCCGGCTGAGCGAGGATGCCAAGAAGATGGGTGCCCTGTGGGGGCATTACGCCACGACCCATTTGGAGATCCGCAAAGCCGATGACGGAGGCCAGTGGGAGAACGCGGTCAAGCTGGCGACGGGGAGCGGCGCCACCACAGCGGGTGCCATCTCAGCCAACGCGACGTTCGACGCCTTCGACTCGAGCTCCGGTGCCGCGCTGACGTCGAGCAGCAAAGCGGCGGCCGACAGTCTGGACGCACCACGCACCTGGTTGACGTTCGCCGCCTGGCTCGGTCTGTTCGTGGGGGTCGCCGCGGCCGTATCGGCCTGGTGGGGCGTCTCGCTCCGTCTGGAGGAGTACCGATGAACCTGACCGACATTGCCAGGACGAACGTCACGGGGATCCGTCAGCGCGGTGTCCTGGGGGCAGCGTTTGCCGCCGTCGCCCTCCTGGTGACGGCGGGATGCTCGGGCAGCGGGGTCTACGAGACCACCAAGATCCCGAGCCCGCCCTCGCCCGCCGCCAGCAAGCCCGCCCCGAGCCCCACGTCCTCCGCACCGCCCGCTGCCTGCAACCCGCTCGCGTCCTTCGCACCCGACGGACCCAACCCTGCGCCCGGTGCCGCGATGCCTGCCGATAGCTACATGGCCAAGATCCAGAAGCAGAAACGGTTGATCGCGGGGGTCTCCTCCGACACTCTGCTGCTTGGTGCCCGCAACCCGCTCACCGGCCAGATCGAAGGCTTCGACATCGAGATGCTCAAGGCCGTCTCGAAGGCCATCTTCGGCGACCCCAACAAGATCGAGTTCAGGGTCATCACGACGGCTCAGCGCATCCCGGCCCTGCAAACACCTGTGGACAAGGGCGGTGTCGACATCGTCGCCCGCGCGATGACCATGAACTGCGCCAGGTGGGAGCAGATCGACTTCTCCACCCAGTACTACCTCGCCGGCCAGAAGGTCCTCGTCGCCAAGGGCGCGACCGTCAACGGGCTGCCGGTCAAGGAGATGGCGGACCTCAAGGGCCAGAAGGTGTGTGCACCGAACGGCTCCACCAGCATCAAGAAGCTGAAGACGTTCACCGGACTGATCCCGGTGGGTTCCGACACCCACACCGGCTGCCTGGTGCTGTTCCAGCAGGGCAAGGTCGACGCGATCACCGGCGACGACACCATCCTGGCCGGGCTGGCCGCCCAGGACCCCTACGCGGTCGTCGTCAAGGCCCCGGCGTTTACGCAGGAGCCCTACGCTCTGGGCATCGCCAAGACGCACCCCGAGTTCGTCAAGTTCGTCAACGGGGTGCTTCAGCAGATGCGTACCGACGGGCAGTGGACGACGGCATACAACACGTGGCTCAAAGCGGCCCTCGGTCCGGCGCCGGCACCACCTGCCGCGGTCTACGGGCGGCAGCAGCCATGATGGTGCACGCCGCGACGGCCATCACCCCCGAGCCACCAGGCAGCATGGGCTCCACGATCTCGTCCGAGGACGCGCTGCACTATCTGGAGGCACTCGGCACCTGGCGCGACCAGCGCCGCGCCGAGCTCGACCGGCTCGACGAGGCTGCTCTGGCAGCATCCGGCGCTGACGCTGCCGGAGGAACATCAACAGGACTGACCGGCGATGTCATGTTGTCGATGGCGCTCTGGAAGGCGGTCGCTGACCGGCATGACCTGCTCGTGGCGACATGGGACTCCGGCCGGGTCGGGCCGGCCGAGCGCGAGCGCCTGTCCACGCTGATCTGGGGTCGCCTGGACGCCACGCTGGACCCACAGCTGGCCCGTCGACCCGACGTCCCGACCTCGAGCGGCGCGCTCGCCGTGTCCCTGCCGGAGGCGATGCGACTGTCCGACGCGCTGGCGGCGTCGCTGCGTGCCCGGCTGTCCCTGGACCCGGCCGACGCCAACGTGACCAGTCGTCTGCGGGAGCTCCGGGCCCAGCTGGAGAGAGTGCGCGACCTGGTGGCCGCCGAACCGCCGGAGACCCGAGATCGCCTCTCCCACAAGCTGACCAAGCTCGATGAGCGGCTCGGCGAGATGGTCGAGAAGGCCAAGCGCGGCGCCGATGTCGGTGGCCTGGTCGGACCGCTCGAGGCTGATGCGGCCCGCGCCGAACGTGACCTGATCGTCGGTTCAGCCACGCGTGCGGAGGCGGCTCGAGACACGACGCGGGCGCAGGATCTGCGGGCCGAGCTCGAGGCTCGCGGGGCAGCGATCCGCGACCTGGCCTCGCGTTGTGTGGCCTCGGTGACCCCCGCCCCCAGACTTGCCGTCCCTGACGTCGCGGCGCTGGGGCCAGTGCCGACGACAGCTCCCGACGTGGAGGCCTACCTGTCTCGGCTGGCGACGGTCAGCCGCGCCCTGAACTTCGCGCACGCGGCATACGCGACGGCTTTGGACGAGCGCGACGAGCTGCGCGGGCGGCTGGAGGCCTATGCCATCAAGGCAAACCGATCCC
>JAYSQH010000077.1:0-4146 GCA_043721655.1 Phycicoccus sp.
GTCTTGCCGCTGAGCCGGTCCGGCGCCTGAGGCGTGACCGCCCCGGCGTCAAAGGCGCGGTCGATCGTCGTGACCTCGACCTGCTTGATGGTCACGGCCGGCTGGTTGATGCCGAGCACGCACGCGGTCTCGCACGGCGCCGGGCACAGCCGGCCGGTGAACTCGGGGAAGTTGTTCGTGGCGTGCAGCCGTTCGATGGCCTCGCTCCAGTTGCCCTTCCACGCCAGGTCATTCCACTCGGGGATGAGGTTTCCGAGGGGGCACCCGTGGTGGCAGAACGGAATACCGCAGTCCATGCAGCGCCCGGCCTGCCTCTGCAGCTGGCCGACGTCCTGCTGCTCGTAGACCTCACGCCAGTCCATGAGACGGACCGACACAGGGCGGCGCTTGGGAAGCTCGCGCTCCCGAGTGGAGAGGAAACCCTGAGGGTCAGCCACGGGAAGCCTCCATGATCCGCTCCCACACCTGGGGGCCGTTGAGGTCGAGTCCCTCGGACTCTGCCGTTGCCCGGACGTCCAGTACGCGCTGGTAGTCGCGTGGCAGGACCAGAGTGAAACGGCTCTTGTCGTCGTCCCAGCCGGTGAGCAGCCTTCCAGCGACGGCGGACTCGGTCCACTCACGATGCCGGGCCAGCAGATCGTGCACGACCTCGACATCGCTGTCGCGCAGCGGCATGAGGTCGACGAGATCTCGGTTGACGTGCTCCTCGCGCAGGTCCAGGACGTAGGCCACACCACCCGACATGCCGGCAGCGAAGTTGCGGCCAGTCGGCCCGAGAACCAACACGGTGCCACCTGTCATGTACTCGCATCCGTGGTCACCCAGCCCTTCGACGACGGCGGTGGCTCCGGAGTTGCGCACGCAGAACCGCTCGCCTACCTGACCACGCAGGAAGACCTCGCCACTGGTGGCTCCGTAGGCGATCACGTTGCCGGCGATGACGTTGTGCTCGGCGGGCAGCGAGGCTGAGCGGTCCGGGCGAACCACCACCCGCCCCCCCGAGAGTCCCTTGCCGACGAAGTCGTTGGCGTCGCCGAAGAGTCGCAACGTGATGCCGGCCGGCAGGAAGGCTCCCAGCGACTGTCCTGCTGAACCCGACAGCGAGATGTCGATCGTGTTGTCGGGAAGACCGTGAGGGTAGGCCTTGGTCACCTCGTGGCCGAGCATGGTGCCGACGGTGCGGTTGACGTTGCGGATGGGGAGCTCGATGCGCACAGCTGTCTTGTCCCGCAACGCGTCTTGGCTCATCTCGATCAGCGTGTGGTCGAGCGCCTTCTCGAGCCCGTGGTCCTGGGCAACGGTGTGGCGACGTGGCGCGCCGTCCAGCGGCTCGATCTCGGTCAGGATCGGGGTGAGGTCCAGTCCGCTGGCCTTCCAGTGCTGGACCGCTGCCAGGGTGTCAAGCGCCGATGCCCGGCCGATGGCCTCCTCGATGGACCGGAAGCCGAGCGCTGCCAGGTGCTCGCGCACTTCTTCGGCGATGTACTCGAAGAACGTCTCGACGAACTCGGGCTTGCCCGAGAAGCGCGACCGCAGCTCGGGGTTCTGGGTCGCGATGCCCACGGGGCAGGTGTCGAGGTGGCACACGCGCATCATGACGCAGCCGCTGACCACCAGTGGAGCGGTAGCGAAGCCGAACTCCTCGGCACCGAGCAGCGTCGCGATCACGACATCGCGCCCGGTCTTGAGCTGACCGTCGACCTGGACCACGATCCGGTCACGCAAACCGTTGAGCACCAACGTCTGCTGGGTCTCGGCAAGTCCAAGCTCCCACGGCGCACCAGCGTGTTTCAGCGACGTCAGCGGCGAGGCGCCGGTCCCGCCGTCGTGCCCGGAGATGAGGACGACATCTGCGTGAGCCTTGCTGACGCCTGCTGCAACGGTGCCCACGCCGACCTCGGCCACGAGCTTAACGTGAATGCGGGCCTCGGGATTGGCGTTCTTGAGGTCATGGATCAGCTGCGAAAGGTCCTCGATGGAGTAGATGTCGTGGTGCGGTGGCGGCGAGATCAGCCCGACTCCCGGAGTTGAGTGGCGGGTCTTGGCCACCCACGGGTAGACCTTGTGACCGGGCAGCTGGCCACCCTCGCCGGGCTTGGCGCCCTGGGCCATCTTGATCTGGATGTCGTTGGCCTGGGTGAGATAGAGCGAGGTTACCCCGAAGCGGCCGGAGGCCACCTGCTTGATCGCCGAGCGTCGCGCGGGGTCGAGCAGACGATCCTCGTCCTCACCGCCCTCACCCGTATTCGACCGGCCACCAAGGCGGTTCATGGCCACGGCCATCGTCTCGTGGGCCTCCTGGCTGATGGACCCGTAGCTCATCGCCCCCGTGCTGAACCGGGCAACGATGGCGCCGACCGACTCGACCTCGTCAATCGGCACTGGCGGGCGATCCTGTGCGAACCGGAACAGCCCGCGCAACGTCATCAGCCGCTCGGACTGCTCGTCGACGCGCGCGGTGTACTGCTTGAAGACGTCGTACCGACGAGCTCGCGTGGCGTGCTGCAGACGGAAGACCGTCTCAGGGTCGAACAGGTGGGGCTCACCCTCACGACGCCATTGGTACTCCCCACCCACGTCCAGCCTGCGATGTGGCAGACGCACGCCGTCCAGGGGGAATGCGGTGGCATGACGCGCCGCCACCTCCTGGGCGACAACGTCAAGGCCGATGCCGCCGAGCTGGGAGATCGTGCCAGTGAAGTAGGAGTCGACCAGATCCTGGGAGAGGCCAATCGCCTCGAAGACCTGGGCGCCGCGATAGGACGCCACAGTCGAGATGCCCATCTTGGACATGACCTTCAACACACCCTTGCCGAGCGCCTTGATCAGGTTCCGGACCGCCTGCTCGGCATTGATCCCCGCGATGGCACCCGATCGAATCAGGTCCTCCACCGATTCCATTGCCAGATAGGGGTTCACGGCGGCGGCACCGAAGCCGATGAGGAGCGCAACGTGGTGAACCTCCCTGACGTCTCCAGCCTCGACCAGCAGACCGACCCGGGTGCGGGTCTTCTCCCTGATCAGATGGTGGTGCACGGCCGAGGTGAGCAACAGTGACGGGATCGGTGCGAGGTCGCGGCCTGAGTCACGGTCTGAGAGCACGACAAAGTGGGCACCGTTGACGATGGCAGCCGAGACCTCGCTGAAGATCTCCTCAAGGCGGGCCTTCATCGCGACGGCCCCCCCGGACACGTCATACAGACCCCGGACCACGTGCGTGGCATAGCCGGGAAGGTCGCCGTCGGCGTTGATGTGGACGATCTTGGCCAGCTCGTCGTTGTCGAGCACAGGAAAGGGCAGAACCAGCTGGCGGACGTGGGCGGGGCTGGCCGAAAGAGCGTTGCCCTCCGGGCCGATCACCGTGCCCAGAGAGGTGACGAGCTCCTCGCGGATGGCGTCGAGCGGCGGGTTGGTCACCTGGGCAAAGAGCTGGCTGAAGTAGTCAAAGATCAGTCGTGGGCGGCTGGACAACACGGCGATCGGGCTGTCAGTGCCCATCGACCCCAAGGCCTCTCCCCCAGTCTTTGCCATGGGAGACAAAAGGATCCGCAGCTCTTCCTGGGTGTAGCCGAACGTCTGCTGGCGGCGCGCGACTGAAGCCGCGGTATACAGAATGTGCTCGCGATCTGGCAGATCCTCAAGCTTGATCAAACCGGCGTGCAGCCAGTCCTCGTACGGGTTCTCGGCGGCCAGCGACGACTTGACCTCGTCGTCGCTGACGATGCGGCCATGCTCGGTGTCGACGAGGAACATACGACCCGGCTGCAACCGGCCCTTTCGAACGACACGACCGGGCTCGAGGTCAAGGACGCCCGTCTCGGAAGCGAGGATCACCAGGCCGTCGTCGGTGACCCAGTAGCGACCGGGCCGCAAGCCGTTACGGTCCAGCACCGCCCCGATGAGGTTGCCGTCGGTGAACGTGACGCAGGCAGGCCCGTCCCACGGCTCCATGAAGCCGGAGTGGAACTCATAGAACGCCTTGCGGGCGGGGTCCATCTCCTGGTGGTTCTCCCACGCCTCGGGGATCATCATCAGGACCGCGTGCGGCAACGACCGACCGCTCAGGTGCAACAGCTCCAGAACCTCGTCGAACGACGCAGAGTCGGAGGCGCCGTCGCTGCAGATCGGGAAGAGGCGTTCAAGGTC
>JAYSQH010000078.1:0-2899 GCA_043721655.1 Phycicoccus sp.
GATGTCGAGGCATATCAGGTCGAACATGACCTGCCGCGTAATCCCCTTGTCGCACACGGCTTTCCGTCGATCGGATGCGCTCCCTGCACCCGCAAGGTCGCCCCTGGCGAGGACCCCCGGGCCGGACGCTGGTCCGGCAACGAGAAGACCGAATGCGGGATTCACTGATGAGCACGCCGACCCTGACCCTGGATCACCTGGACACCCTCGAGTCCGAGTCGATCCACATCTTTCGCGAGGTCGCCGCGGAGTTCGAACGGCCGGTGCTGCTGTTCTCAGGCGGCAAGGACTCAGTGATCATGCTGCACCTGGCGGCAAAGGCCTTCTGGCCGGGGCCGGTCCCGTTCCCGCTGCTGCACATCGACACCGGCCACAACTTTCCCGAGGTGCTGGCCTATCGCGACCGGGCCGTCGCCGACAAGGGGGTTCGCCTCGAGGTCGCCTTGGTTCAGGACTACATCGACGACGGGCGCCTGACCGAGCGCACCGACGGCACCCGTAACCCGTTGCAGACCCAGCCCTTGCTGGACTCGATCGCCGACCATAGGTTCGATGCCGTGTTCGGCGGGGGACGTCGCGACGAGGAGAAGGCCCGGGCCAAGGAGCGCATCTTCAGCCTCCGTGACGAGTTCGGTGCCTGGGACCCACGCAACCAGCGCCCCGAGCTGTGGAACCTCTACAACGGCAGGCATCGCCCCGGCGAGCACGTGCGGGTGTTCCCGCTGTCCAACTGGACCGAGCTCGATGTCTGGCGCTACATCGCTCGCGAGAACATCGCGCTGCCCGCCCTCTACTACGCCCATGACCGTGAGGTCTTCGAGCGCGACGGAATGCTCTTGGCCGTCGGTGCGGTCTGCCAGCCACGGGAGACCGAGACCGTTGTCACCAAACAGGTTCGCTACCGAACCGTTGGCGACATGTCTTGCACCGGCGCGGTCGAGTCCGACGCCGTGAACGTCCACGACGTCGTCATCGAGGTCGCCGCCACCCGCCTGACCGAACGCGGCGCCACGCGCGCCGACGACCGCATCTCCGAAGCGGCGATGGAAGACCGTAAGAAAGAGGGGTACTTCTAGATGCCGGCCACCGCGACCACCACCGCGACCACCACAGCGACCACCACCGCGACCACCACGCCGACCACTGACCACGGGCATCCCACCCTCCTTCGCCTGGCGACAGCGGGCTCGGTCGACGACGGCAAGTCCACCCTCGTCGGGCGCCTGCTGCACGACTCCAAGTCGGTCCTGGCCGACCAGCTCGACGCGGTCGAGTGCGTCTCTCGCGAGCGCGGTCTGGCGCACGCTGACCTGGCCCTGCTGACCGATGGTCTGCGCGCCGAGCGTGAACAGGGCATCACCATCGACGTGGCCTATCGCTACTTCGCCACGGCCGACCGGTCGTTCATCCTGGCCGACTGCCCCGGGCACGTGCAGTACACCCGCAACACCGTCACCGGAGCCTCGACGGCCGATGCGGTGGTGCTCCTGGTAGACGCACGCAAGGGCGTTCTGGAGCAGACCCGCCGGCACCTGGCTGTCGCTGCGCTTCTGCGCGTCCCGCACGTGATCGTTGCCGTCAACAAGATCGACCTCGTCGGCTTCGACGAAGACGTCTACACGCAGGTCGCGTCAGACTTGGGCGCAGTGGCGACCGACCTCGGGCTGCCCGACCTGCGCACCGTCCCGGTGTCGGCGCTCAACGGAGACAACCTCGTGGACCGCTCGTCCCGCACCGACTGGTATGCCGGACCGACCCTGCTCGAGATCCTCGAAACCCTTCCGGTTGCTGACGATCCGGGCCAAGAGGA
This sequence comes from Phycicoccus sp., assembly GCA_043721655.1. Classification (GTDB taxonomy): domain Bacteria; phylum Actinomycetota; class Actinomycetes; order Actinomycetales; family Dermatophilaceae; genus UBA4719. The sequence continues at coordinate 1,811 of JAYSQH010000078.1, forward strand.
GTTTCGCTTCCCCGTCCAGCTGACTCTACGACCACAGGAGGCGGCGCGCGAAGCAGCCCACCGCGAATACCGCGGGTACGCCGGCCAGATCGCCTCCGGCATCGTCCGTGTAGGCGACGAGGTCGTGGTCCTGCCAGGCGGACGACGAACCACCATCGCAGGCATCGACACCGCCGACGGTGAGCTGACCCAGGCCTTCGCGCCGCGCTCCGTCTCGCTGCGCCTCACCGATGACATCGACGTGGCTCGTGGAGACCTCATCGCGGCAGCCTCCTCCGCGCCCGAACCGACGCGTGACCTGCTGGCCACGGTCTGCTGGCTATCGGACGCCCCCCTGAGCAAACGCGGACGAGTTCTGCTGAAGCACACGACCCGGACGACCCGGGCAGTCATCAGCGCTGTCAACGGGATCCTGGACCTCGATGCCATGAAGATCGTGCCAGCCGAGGACCTGGTCCTCAACGACATCGGACGCCTGCGCATCCGGACTGCCGACCCGATCGCGGCCGAGCCGTACGCGCGACACCGTCGTACCGGCGCGTTCCTGCTGATCGACCCACAGAGCGGGCAGACCCTTGCCGCGGGCATGCTCGGAGACCCCTTGGCCGGCGAGGGTGACCACGCCGACGAGTGGGACATCTAGGGGCGCGCGTGACCAGAAACGACGCGATCCTGCTCCTGTCCCACGGAAGCCGCGACCCTCGGGCGGCCTACGTCGCGGCAGAGCTCGTCGCCGCCGTCGCTGAACGTACCGGGCGTGAGGTCCGAGCGGCACACCTGGACTTCACCACGCCCGCCCCGGACGTCGCGCTCCTGAACCTCGCGACCGACGGCTTCAGCGCTGTTCGGGTCGTGCCGTTGTTGTTCACGCCTGGATACCACCTGACCCATGACGTACCGAGAGCGATCGAGGCGAGCGGCATTGCGGAGACGGTTGCGGTCACCGTCGCACCGCCACTGCTGACCGGCGGGCACCGGCAGCGCGACCTGCTGCTCAAGGCGCTCACCGACCGTCTGGCCCAGGCCGGGGCGGACCGGCACATTGACGCGCTGGTCCTGGCATCGGCCGGCTCGAGCTCCGAGACGGCC
>JAYSQH010000079.1:0-4261 GCA_043721655.1 Phycicoccus sp.
CTTCCTGGGCAGCCTGCCGTTCAGCCTGTTCGCGCTGGGGGAGGAGCGGATCAGCTCGGCGCTGGCGGGTATCGGCAACTCGGTCACCCCCATCGCCACGGTCGTGTTCAGCCTGCTGCTCCTTCGGGGGGACCCGATCGGGGCGCGAAAGATCGTCGGTGTGCTGATCGGCTTCGTGGGGGTCCTGGTGATCCTGCAGCCGTGGCAGTCGCAAGGGCGGCCGGACCTTCTCGGTTTTGGCATCACGTTGGTGGCCGGCGCGTCCTACGGCGTGGGCTGGACCTACACCAGGCGCTTCCTTGGCAAGGCGGACTTCGGTGGGCTCACTCTGCCCGCAGCTCAGATGCTCATCTCTGCGGCTCAGATGCTGGTCGCCCTGCCGATCTGGTGGCTCTCCCAGCGGACCCACCTTTCTCTGGCTGCGCCGTGGTCGCTGCACGCCAACACCAGCGGCGGTTCGGTCCTGGGGCCGGTGCTCGCTGTCCTCGCCCTGGGAGTCGTCGGCACCGGCATCGCGATGTCCTTCCAGTACGACGTCGTGCGTGCGGCCGGTCCGACGGTCGGCACTTCGGTCACCTACCTGATCCCTGTGGTCTCCGTGGCCCTCGGTGTTCTGCTGCTGGGCGAAAGGCTTCAGTGGCCACAGTTTGTCGGCGCCGCTGTTGTGCTGTCTGCGGCGGTGCTGATCGGGCGGTCTCGCCGACGTTGATCTGTCGACGTCGTGGTGTCGCCGGTGTTCCGTCGACCTCGGCCCGTCGCCGGTGTGGTGCAGGATGTGGCTTGTGACCGACCTCCCGACCGACGTGCCCGATGACGTCCGCCACGAGTGGACCGATCTTGCCGAGCAGGTGCGTGCTCACCAGTTCAGCTACCACGTCAAGGATGCGCCGACGATCAGCGACGGTGAGTATGACGAGCTGGTCCGCCGGCTCAACGCGCTGGAGGACCAGTACGCCGAGCTGCGTACGCCCGACAGCCCCACGCAGCAGGTCGGCGCGTCTTTCTCCACGGACTTTGCCGCGGTCGACCACCTCGAGCGGATGCTCAGCCTGGACAACGCGTTCAGCGCGCAGGAGCTCGCTGCCTGGGCGGCGCGCGTTGGGCGAGATGCGGCGTCTGAGGGTGGCGGCACGGCATACCACTATCTGTGCGAGCTCAAGATCGACGGTCTGGCCATCAACCTGCTGTATGAACGCGGTCGGCTGGTCCGCGCCGCGACCCGCGGCGACGGTCGCACCGGTGAGGACGTCACGAACAACGTGCGCACGATCGAGGGCATCCCGCACCAGCTGAGCGGGAGCGGCCACCCAGAGAGCATCGAGATCCGGGGCGAGGTGTTCTTCCCCGTCGCAGCGTTCGCCGAGCTGAACGCTGCACTCGTCGAGTTGGGCAAGGCGCCGTTCGCCAACCCACGCAACGCAGCAGCAGGATCGTTGCGGCAGAAGGACCCTCGCGTCACCGCCGGCCGTCCACTGCGGATGCTGGTTCACGGGATCGGTGCGCGCGAGGGCTTCGCGATGGACCGCCAGAGCCAGTCGTATGGCGTGCTCCGCGACTGGGGTCTGCCGGTCTCGACCCGATATCAGGTGTTCAGCGACATCGGGGCCGTGCAGGCCTACATCGACCACTACGGGGAGCACCGGCACTCGGTGGAGCATGAGCTGGACGGCATCGTCATCAAGATCGACGAGGTGGAGTTCCAGCGCCGTCTTGGATCGACGTCGCGGGCGCCGCGGTGGGCGATCGCCTACAAGTACCCACCCGAAGAGGTCACCACCACGCTCCTGGACATCCGGGTCAACGTCGGCCGGACCGGGCGGGTCACGCCTTTCGGTGTGATGAAACCGGTCAAGGTCGCCGGCTCCACGGTCGAGATGGCCACGTTGCACAACGCTTTTGAGGTGGTCCGCAAGGGGGTGCTGATCGGCGACACCATCGTCCTGCGCAAGGCGGGTGACGTGATCCCCGAGATCGTCGGGCCGGTTGTCGACCTGCGTGATGGGACCGAGCGGGTCTTCGTGATGCCGACGCACTGCCCCGACTGCGGCACCGAGCTGGCCGTCGAGAAGGAGGGCGACAAGGACATCCGCTGCCCTAACTCGCGGGAGTGTCCCGCCCAGCTGCGAGAGCGGTTGTCTGCGCTGGCCGGCCGCGGCGCCCTCGACATCGAAGCCCTCGGCTGGGAGGGCGCCACCGCCCTGCTCGAGGCCAAGGTGCTGCAGGACGAGGGCGATCTGTTCGACCTGGCACCCAGACGCGACGGCGACTCCAATCACGACGACACCAAACAGGCCGCAGCGCTGCTGATCAAGGTGCCGCTCTTTACGCGCGCAGCGAAGAAGACCGATCCGCAGGACGCGATCGTGGACGGTCGCGTGCTCTCGGCGAACGGCGACAAGCTGATCGCCAACCTGGCAGAAGCCAAGAAGCAGCCACTGTGGCGGGTGCTCGTGGCGCTCTCGATCCGCCATGTGGGGCCTACTGCGGCCCGGGCGCTTGCTGGGCACTTCGGCTCGATGGACGCCATCCGCGGGGCAACTCTTGAGGAGCTCTCCGGCGTCGAGGGCGTCGGTCCGGTGATCGCCGAGTCGGTCCAGCAATGGTTCACGGAGAAGCCCCCCGGCGGTGAGACCAAGCACTGGCACGTTGCAATCGTGGACAAGTGGAAGAAGGCCGGGGTGCGGATGGCCGATGAGGTCGATGAGTCGCGGCCAAAGACCTTGGCTGGGCTGACGGTCGTCGTCACCGGCTCTCTCGAGGAGTTCTCCCGTGACGAGGCCAAAGAAGCCATCCTGTCCCGGGGTGGGAAGGCAGCCGGAACCGTGTCGAAGAAGACCGACTATGTGGTGGTGGGTGAGAACGCCGGTTCCAAGGCGGACAAGGCACGGGAGCTCGGCCTGAGGATCCTGGACGAAGCCGGCTTCCGCGACCTGCTCGAGTCAGGAAGTCCCGCCTGAGCTCCGTTGCAGCGATGGCGTCGTCGGCCTGGCGACACACCGCTGCGTGATGACCTAGGCTGCGGGGCATTCCGCGGGGATGGCGGTCACACGGGTGATGGCCGGGCTGGTGGTGGTCACGTCAATCGACAGGAGGCTCGAGGCTCATGGATCAGCTCAGTCTTGGCGTGCTTGCCAGCTCGGGCAAGGAGAACGAGTTCAGGCTGCCGATCCATCCGCAGCATTTCGACCGGATCGACGCCGACCTGCGGTCGCGAATCGTCCTGGAGCGCGGATACGGCGAGCACTTCGGCTTCTCTGACGAGCATCTCGCCACTCAGGTCGCGGGCATCCGTCCGCGTGAGGAGATAATTGCGACCAGCGACGTGGTGCTGCTGCCCAAGCCCACCCTGGACGATGTCGCCGGCCTTCGCGATGGACAGGTGCTCTGGGGCTGGCCGCACGCCGTCCAGGATCCCCAGCTGACGCAGATCTGTATCGACAAGCGGTTGACGCTCATGGCGTGGGAGGCAATGAACTACTGGACGCCTTCGGGGGACTTCATTGTCCACGTGTTCCATCTGAACAACGAGCTGGCAGGCTACTGCTCGGTGGTGCATGCCATGACACTGGTCGGCTCCACCGGTCACTACGGCCGACCTCTTAGGGCTGTGGTCATCGGCTTCGGGAACACGGCTCGAGGTGCCATCACGGCGCTGAACGCGTTCGGTGTCCACGACGTCACGGTGCTTACCATGCGCAACGTCACAGCGGTTGCCTCACCTGTCCCGTCCATCGTGCTCGAGCATCTCGACCGCATCGAGGCCGACCCCAGTCGCACGACAGTCCAGACAGCCACTGGCCAGGTGCCCACGGCCGAGTTCCTGGCCGGGCACGACATCGTGGTCAACTGCGTGCTGCAGGACACCGACGAGCCGCTCATGTTCGTCACGGATGCGGATCTGGAGCATTTCGCTTCCGGCAGCCTGATCGTCGACGTGTCCTGCGACTCCGGCATGGGCTTCGAGTTCGCCCGTCCCACTACCTTCGAGACGCCGATGCTCTCGGTCGGTGACGGCGTTTCGTACTACGGCGTGGATCACAGCCCGACCTATCTGTGGAACAGCGCGACCTGGGGCATCAGCGAGGCTCTGATCCCCTATCTGCGCACGGTGATGGACGGCTCTGTGGCCTGGGACGAGGATCTGACTATCCAGAGGGCCATCGAGATCCGCGCTGGCGTCGTGCAGAACCCCAAGATCCTCTCGTTCCAGGACCGCTCCGCCGACTACCCGCATTCCCGGTAGGACCAACCGCCGGACGTG
>JAYSQH010000080.1:0-9161 GCA_043721655.1 Phycicoccus sp.
GCGTCCATCGCCGCGCGCTCGCCGTCGAAAACCCTTGCGCTGCCTTCGAATACGTCGGTGTCAAAGCCAGCGGACTTCACGACGGCGCCTTCGGGTGCAAGCGAACCACGCAGGATGGTCAGGCCACCAGTCCGGTGGATCGGCTCAGAGATCGCTCGAAGCACGTGACCGTCTGGGTCCGGCGGAGGCACGTCGGAGAGGTTCTCCGCGACGGTACGGCCCGTGACCGTCAGACAGTCGCCATGCAGTAACCCCGCGTCAAACAGGGCCTTCATGACAACCGGGATGCCCCCGACCCTGTCGATGTCGGTCATCACGAAGCGGCCGAACGGCTTGACGTCAGCCAGGTGAGGGACCGTGGCCCCAATCCGAGCAAAGTCTTCGAGAGACAGCTCGACCTCGGCTTCGTTGGCGATGGCCAGGAGGTGTAGTACGGCGTTGGTCGAGCCGCCCAGGGCCATGACCACGGCAATGGCGTTCTCGAACGCCTCCTTGGTCATGATCTGGCGGGCGGTGATGCCACGGCGCAGCATCTCGACGACAGCCTCACCGGACTTGCGGGCAAACCCATCACGGCGACGGTCGGTGGCCGGTGGTGCCGCACTGCCGGGCAGCGACATCCCCATGGCCTCGGCGACGGAGGCCATGGTGTTGGCGGTGTACATGCCGCCGCAGGCACCCTCGCCCGGACAGATCGCTCGCTCGATGGCGTCGACGTCGGCCCGGCTCATCCGGCCCGCTGCACAGGCCCCGACCGCCTCGAAGGCGTCGATGATCGTGACCGTTCGTTCCGACCCGTCGCTCATCCGGGCGATGCCCGGAAGGATCGAACCGGCGTACAGGAAGACACTCGCGAGGTCGAGGCGGGCAGCAGCCATCAGCATGCCCGGCAACGACTTGTCGCAGCCGGCCAACAGGACGGAGCCGTCAAGCCGCTCGGCCTGCATGACCGTCTCGACGGAGTCGGCGATGATCTCGCGGCTGTCGAGCGAGAAGTGCATGCCCTCGTGGCCCATCGAGATGCCGTCACTGACGCTGATGGTGCCGAACTCCAGCGGGTAGCCGCCGGCTGCGTGCACTCCGTCCTTGACCGCTTTGGCGAGCCGGTCGAGGGACAGGTTGCAGGGTGTGATCTCGTTCCAGGAGCTGGCTACGCCGATCTGCGGCTTGACCCAGTCGTCATCACCCATCCCCACGGCGCGGAGCATGCCCCGCGCGGCCGCCTTCTCAAGGCCGTCGGTGACGTCGCGGCTGCGCGGCTTGATGTCGGGTTGGTTGGACGACGGGGTCGGGCTCTCGGTCATGGCCGGATTCTATGGCCCCGTCCATCGGCTGGACCCGCGGTCTCGCCAAGCGGGACCACGGAACCGGATCAGGCTGGCGGAACCGGTTCAACCTCGCGGAACGACGAACTCCTCTAGTCGCGCCGTGTCGGGTTCCAGCTCAGCCCAGCCGCCCTCGAAACCCAGAACCGCGAGGCCGGAGGTGGGAAAGCCCTGGTGGAGACGTTCAGCGGCGTCTGTCGACCCTGCACCGTCCTGCGCGAGCACCGTTGCCAGGACTGGGATCCCGGGGGCATGCCCGATCATGAGAACGGTGTGGACCGTGTCGGGAACCTCACGAAGTACCTCGATGAGCCCGGCCGCGCTTCCGTCATAGATGCGCTCGTCGAACCGGGTCTCCCTGCCGGATACTCCCCCGGCGCAGACCTCGTCGAGGGTCTGACGGGTGCGCTCGGAGGTCGAGCACAGGACCATGTCGAGGAGGACGCCCGCCTTCAGCGCACCGCTGAGCCACTCACCGACGGCATGGGCGTCTTTGCGGCCACGCTGAGCAAGCTCGCGATCGTGGTCGGGCTTGCCCACTACCTTCTCGGCCTTGGCGTGCCGGACCAGGATCAGCGTTCGCTTGCTCATGGGCATCGTCATGGCTTGAGCATCCTCCAGATCGCCGGATCGGGCGAGTCAGCCGCCGGCGACGGACGGGAGGATGTGGACCACTGCGTTGGGGCCCACCAGGAGCTCGAGACCGCCAAGCCGGCGCACGTCCTGGCCGTCGACGAACACGTTGACGTGCCGACGCAACGCGCCGGTCTCATCCCTGATCCGGGCGCCGAGCTGCGGGCGCGTGACAACGGCGGCATCAAGGACCACCCGCAACGGCGCTGCCTCTCCGCCGACCGGCACCACGAGCTCGCCCAGACCGCCGGCCAGCTCACGCAGCACCCCCGGCAGGATGATCCGCACGCCTTCGCTCACGTGAGCACGGCTGCCCGCACACACAGGATGTCGGGCAGCTGTTCGGCGATACGAGCGAAGCTCTCGCCCTCGTCGGCCGACGCGTAGACCTCGCCGTTGCGGGTCCCGAAGTAAATCCCCGCCTGCTCATGCGTGTCCGCGGCGGCTGCGTCCCGAAGCACGCACGTGTATGACGGAGCGGGAAGCCCTTCGGAGTAGGTCACCCAGGACGCGCCGGCGTCCGTCGAACGCTGGACCTGGAGCTGGCCGCCGGGCGGGATCCTTTCGTCGTCCGAGGCGACCGGAATCAGCCACAACGTGTCGGCCTTGGTCGGATGGGTCAGGACCGTGAAGCCGAAGTCGGTGGGCAGCCCGTCCTCGATCGAGGTCCACGTCGCTCCATTGTCATCGGAGCGGTAGACGCCATGGTGGTTCTGCGCATAGAGGCGGGCAGGGTTGCCGCTGTCACGGGCGACCTTGTGCACGCACTGGCCGAACTCTGGCCAGGGGTCGGGCTGGTAGGGCGCCTTGATGCCCTTGTTGTTGGCCGTCCACGACGTGCCGCCGTCAGCCGTCCGGTAGACGCCACCAGTGCTCATCGCCACGAGCATGGAGGCCGCGTCGGCGGGGTCGGGCAGGATCGTGTGGATGGCGGCACCGCCGAACCCTGCACCCCATTCGGGGCGGTGCGGGTGGTCCCACAGGCCTCGGACCAGCGAGAACGTCTCACCCCGGTCGCCGCTACGCCACAGCGCCTGCGGCTCGGTGCTGGCCCACACCACAGTGTCGTCATGCACGTCGGGCGTGATCTGCCATACCCGCTCCACCGCTGCACCGGTGTCCTCAGGAAAGATGACAGCACCCTCAGGAGCCTCATCCCAGGTCTTGCCGAGGTCGTCGCTGTGTTGGATCGCCGGGCCCCAGTGCTCCGACCTGAAGCCGACGAGCAGTCGTGGCTTCGGGCCGCGGGTGTCGATGCCGATGCTGGGAACCTCGCGCATCAGGAAGTGCGGCCCGTCGAGGGCCCAGGTGCTCCGGTCGTTGCTGCGGGCCAGCCAGAGCCCCTTGCGCGTGCCAATGGCCACCAATGTCTGAGTCATGAGTCAGAGTCTGTCGCCGACCTCCGACAGAGGCAACGGCTATCCCACATACGACCGCGCCTTCATCCGACGTGCACCACGTTTCGCACCGGCCGCTCCTGCGCGAACGCCGCGATCTGCTCCCTCAGCAGGGCCACAGCCCGGGGCACAAAGGCGCTGGTGTCCCCACCCACGTGCGGGCTGATCAGCACCCCTGGCACCTGCCACAACGGATGGTCAGCCGGCAGCGGCTCAGGGTCGGTGACATCCAGAGCCGCCATGATTCGTCCGGCCGACGTCGCCTCGAGCAGGGCCTGGGTGTCCACCACCTTGCCCCTGGAGACGTTGACCAGCAGTGCACCGTCCGGCATCGAGGCCAGAAAGTCCCGACCGACCAGACCTGTCGTCGCATCCGAGAGCGGCACGATCACGATGACCACGTCGTGCTCGGGCAGCAGTGACGGGAGCTCGTCCACCCCGTGCACACAGTTCACGAGCCCGTCACCAGGCCGCGCGCGTGAGGCGACCGCGGTGAGGGACGCCTCGAACCCGCCGAGCCTGCGTGCGATTGCGGTTCCGATGCCGCCATACCCCAGGATGAGCACCTTCCTGTCCGCCAGAGAGGGCCTGTGCTTAGCGGGCAACCATTGCGAACGTGCTTGCGCTGCAACGAAGTCGGGTATGCCGCGTAGCGCGCTCAGCGCGAGCGTGATCGCGAGCTCCGCGGTCGAGGCGTCGTGGACACCGGACGCGTTGGCGAGCTTCACCCCTGCCGGAATCGCTGAGACCACGTTGTCGTATCCGGCGCTCAACAGCTGAACCACCCGGAGATGGGGCAACACGCCAAGTCGCTCCCACCGGCAGGACGTCATGTAGGGCGGCACCACGAAAGAGATCTCGTCGCGACGCGACGGCTCCTCCGCCAGGTCCCAGGGGAGCATCTCGACGCCCTCCATCGGCCCAACGAGGTCGATCCAACTCTGGTCTGGCATCGAGATAACAGGCATGACTGGACCGTAACGGGTCAGAATGTTGGATGAGGAAACGGGGCTGGCCGGTGCTGATGATCGCTGTCGTACTCGCGGGCTGCAGCGGCGGGGGAGGCTCGGTCAGGTTCCCGACCGCTTCAGCGCCCCGGAGCAACTCGACTCACGCTGCAACGGCCACCACCAGCCCCTCGATTTCAACGACTCCGCCCGCAACCGGCGCACCCGCAACGGAGACCATCGCGGCGGGGTTACCCGTGCCCTGGGGTCTGGCATTCCTGCCCGATGGCACAGCCCTGGTGACCTTGCGGGACCAGGGCGAGGTGCTGCACGTGGTGCCAGGCGCCAAGCCGGTCTCGGTGGGACACGTGCCCGGGGTCGTCCCCGAAGGCGAGGGAGGGCTGCTCGGTATCGCAGTGTCCCCCGCCTTCGCCTCGGACCGAACCGTCTTCGTCTACCTCACCTCGCCCGACGACAACCGTGTCCTGCGAATGACGTTCGACGGCACCGTGCTGAAGGCGGACAAGGTCATCGTCGACGGCATCGCCAAGGCCGCCAACCACGATGGTGGCCGGCTCGCGTTCGGTCCGGACGGCTATCTCTACATCAGCACCGGTGATGCCGGGAAGCGTGATCCCGCTCAGGACAAGGGGTCACTGAGCGGCAAGATCTTGCGGGTGACCGCTGACGGTTCACCCGCACCCCGCAACCCCTTCCCGGGGTCCCGGGTCTGGAGTCGTGGCCATCGGAACGTCCAGGGCATGGCCTGGGACAAGGCCAGCAGGATGTACGCCAGCGAGTTCGGCCAGAACACCTGGGACGAGCTGAACCGCATCGAGCCGGGGCGCAACTACGGGTGGCCTGTCGTGGAGGGGATCGCGCACAGGTCCGGTTTCATCGACCCGGTCCGCCAGTGGCCGACCGCCGACGCGTCACCCAGCGGCATCGCGACAGGCACCGACGGCGCCATCTACATGACGGCCCTACGTGGTCAGTCTCTGTGGCGAATCCCGTTGGACGCCAATGGAAACGCGGGGACACCCGAGCGCCTTCTGCAAGAGAAATACGGCCGGCTTCGCACTGTCGTGTCAGCGCCGGACGGGCGGCTCTGGCTGGTCACCAGCAACACCTTCCGTGGCACGGTGCGTCCGGGTGACGACCAGATCCTGGCCCTCCGCCTCCCGGTTCAGCAGGGCTGAGCACGGGAGTGAACCTGGACAAGGAGGGTGGGGGGTGGCCTCGTAGCCCCATCAAGGGAGCCTGCGAGCAGGGGCGAGAGCCACCCCGCAGCCCGACGGATACGGGCTAAGACCCCGTGAGCTTGGTGAGGATCAGCTCGCGGATCTTGGCCGCGTCGGCCTGACCCTTCATCTCCTTCATGACCTGACCGATCAACGCGCCAGCTGCCTGCAGCTTGCCGTCGCGCACCTTGTCGGCGACATCAGGGTTGGCCGCGATGACAGCGTCGACCGCGACCGACAGCGCCCCGTCGTCGCTGACCAGCAGCAGCCCGCGCGCATCAGCAACCGCCAAGGGTGAGCCTTCACCGGCGAGGACAGCGTCAAGCACCTGACGGGCCATGGAGTCGTTGAGCCGACCGGACGCCACCATGGTGTCCAGCTCGGCGACGTCGGCCGGGGTGACGCCGAAGTCCGCCAGATCGCGACCCTCGACGCTGGCGCGCCGGGCCAGCTCGCCTAGCCACCACTTGCGTGCCCCCGCAGGCGTGGCACCTGCGGCAACGGACTCCTCGATGAGCAGGACCGCCCCTGCGTTCATGACGTCGCGCATCTCCATGTCGCTGTAACCCCAGTCGTTCTGGAGCCTGCGACGACGTTCGTCCGGCGGCTCGGGCATCGTGGCCCGCAGTTCCTCAACACGCTGACGAGTCGGAGCCACCGGCACCAGGTCGGGCTCAGGGAAGTAGCGATAGTCGTCGGCGTCGGACTTCACCCGACCGGAGGTGGTGACGCCGGTGTCCTCGTGCCAGTGCCGGGTCTCCTGCAGGATGGAAGTGCCGCTGTTCAGCACCGCGGCATGACGGGTCATCTCATAGCGCACCGCCCGCTCGACCGACCGCAGCGAGTTGACGTTCTTGGTCTCGGTCCGGGTGCCCAGCGGGACGTCATTCTGGGCGCGCGGATCCTCAGCCTTGGGGCGAAGCGAGACGTTTGCGTCGCAGCGAAGCGAGCCCTGCTCCATCCGGACATCGCTGACTTTGAGCGCCTTGAGCAGGTCACGGAGCGCCGCGACGTATGCCTTGGCCACCTCGGGCGCCCGATCCCCAGCGCCCACGAGGGGTTTGGTCACGATCTCCACGAGTGGTATGCCGGCGCGGTTGTAGTCGACCAGGCTGTGGTCCGCTCCGTGGATGCGCCCGGTAGCACCGCCAATGTGCAGCGACTTGCCGGTGTCCTCCTCCATGTGGGCGCGCTCGATGTCGACGCGGAACGTCGACCCGTCCGACATCTCCACGTCAAGGTAGCCCTCGAAAGCGATCGGCTCGTCGTACTGCGAGGTCTGGAAGTTCTTGGGCATGTCTGGGTAGAAGTAGTTCTTGCGGGCGAACCGGCACCATGTCGCGATCTCGCAGTTGAGCGCCAAACCGATCCGGATGGCCGAGTCGACCGCAGCGGCGTTGACGACCGGCAGCGCCCCCGGCAGGCCGAGGCACACGGGGCAGACCTTGGTATTGGGTTCTTCACCAAAGCCGGCCGCACATCCACAGAACATCTTGGTCGCGGTGTTGAGCTCGACGTGGACCTCGAGGCCGATCACCGGGTCATACGTCTTGAGCAGCTCGTCGTAGTCGACGACGGTCTCTGCCCGATTCGATCCCATGGCGGTGCTCATGCGCAGGCCTCCCGGCCGTTGGCGGTGGTCGACAGCTCTGGCGCCTTGGCGAGCAAGGGACCGCCCCAACGCTGGATGAGGGCGGCCTCGAGGGCAGCCCCGACGCCATACAGCCGTTCGTCCTTGGTTGCGGGCGCCAGGATCTGGATGCCGGTCGGCAGGCCATCCTCATCGGCCAGACCGCTCGGCAGGGACATGCCGGGGATGCCGGCAAGGTTGGCCGGGATCGTGGCAATATCGTTGAGGTACATGGCAAGTGGGTCGTGGAGCTTCTCGCCGATCTTGAACGCGGTCGTCGGCGTCGTCGGCGACACCAAGACGTCAGCCTGCGCGAAGGCCGCTACGAAGTCACGCGAAATCAGCGTGCGGACCTTCTGTGCCGAGCCGTAGTAGGCGTCGTAGTAGCCGCTGGACAACGCATAGGTGCCCAGGATGATGCGCCGCTTGACCTCGTCGCCAAAACCGGCGTCGCGAGAGGCGGCCATCACCTGTTCGGCGCTGGGGTCGTCCACCCCCTCGGGCAGGACGCGCCGGCCGTAGCGCATGGCGTCGAACCGGGCCAGGTTTGAGGACGCCTCCGCGGGCAGGATCAGGTAGTAGGTCGCCAGCGCGTACTCGAAGCTCGGGCAGGACACCTCGACGACCTCGGCGCCGGCGTCGACGAGCAGTTGCACTGACTCCTCGAACCGAGCCCGGACGCCCTGCTGGTAGCCCTCGCCACCGAGCTCCTTGACCACACCGATGCGCATGCCCTTGACATCGGCCCGGCGTGCGGCCTCGACGACCGGAGGCACCGGCGCGTCGATTGAGGTGGAGTCCATCGGGTCGTAGCCGCCGATGACCGAGTGAAGCAGCGCGGCATCGAGCACCGAGCGAGAGACCGGGCCGGCCTGGTCAAGACTGCTGGCCAGGGCGATCAGGCCATAGCGCGAGACGCCGCCGTATGTCGGCTTGGTCCCGACCGTGCCCGTCACGGCGGCAGGCTGACGGATCGACCCCCCGGTGTCGGTACCGATCGCGAGCGGCGCCTGAAAAGAGGCAACGGCCGCCGCCGAACCGCCACCCGAACCGCCAGGGATGCGTTCGAGGTCCCACGGGTTGTGGGACGGGCCGAACGCCGAGTGCTCGGTTGACGAACCCATCGCGAACTCGTCCATGTTGGTCTTGCCCAGGATCGGCATGCCGGCGGCCTTGAGCTTGGCGACGACCGTCGCGTCATACGGCGGGATCCAGCCTTCGAGGATCCGGGAACCGGCCGTGGTGGGCAGACCCTTGGTGGTGGCGATGTCCTTCACCGCGATCGGCACCCCGGCGAGGATGTGCAGGTCCTCACCCGCGGCACGACGCCGGTCGATGTCGCGGGCGGTCGCGAGCGCACCCTCTGCGTCGACGTGCAGGAACGCATGGACCGCGCCATCGACCGTCGCGATGCGATCGAGGTGCGCCTGGGTGGCCTCGACCGCGCTGATCTCCTTGCGGTACAGGCGATCCGCGAGCTCGGCGGCACTGGCGCGAATGATGTCGGAAGTCACATGTGAACCTTTGCTCGGATGTACTCGAACTGTTGGAGGAAGGGCAGAAGGCGTGACGGACGCCCAGAGATCTGACGGAGTCCGAAGGAGTCAGTCCTCGTCCAGGATCCGCGGGACGGAGAACCGCTGCTGCTCCGAGGCTGGCGCGCAGGCCAGAGCCTCCTCGGCAGTCAGGCTGGGGCGCACCACATCGGGCCGCGTCACGTTGGTCAGCGGCAGCGGGTGCGACGTCGGCGGGACGTCGTCGGTGGCGACCTCATTCACGCGGGCGACCGACTCGAGAATGATGGCGAGCTCACCGGACATCTTGTCCAGCTCGGCGTCACTGAGGTCGATGCGCGCGAGCATCGCGAGATGGGCGACATCGTCGCGGGAGATTGCCGACATGCCCTGAAGTCTAGTGTCCCGCGATCGGCCGTCCCGGGCTGTATGCCACGGGCTCACCTCACGCCCAGCACACCGTTCACGCGCGGG
>JAYSQH010000081.1:0-1738 GCA_043721655.1 Phycicoccus sp.
GGCAGGGCATTCCACTAGGTCTCGTGCGCGGCCAGGTCTCACCTGCTCAGCATGTCCAGACACCCACGCCCCCTCCAGCCCAGGAGACCTGTCCGAGCACGACGGCATACCGCACCCTTGAGTTTTGCGGCTATATCAACGAATCTGAGGCCTCGAGTGCTCGAGACGAAACCGGAACCAGATGAGGGAGGCCGCAGTGAAGGTACTGGTCGCCGGCGCATCGGGCTTCGTCGGGAGGCGGTTGTGCCCGGCGCTGATCGAAGCTGGCTATGACGTGCGGGCCATGACGCGACGCCCGGAGTCCTACGAGGGTGCAGGTGCGGCCGTCTATGGCGACGTACACGATCCAACGACACTGCAGGAGGCTCTCACCGGATGTCAGTCCGCGTACTACCTGGTGCACTCGCTGGACTCCCCCGACTTCGAGCGCAAGGACGCTGATGCGGGATGGGCGTTCGCGGAGGCCGCCGCCGCGGCTGGGTTGCAGCGCATCGTCTATCTCGGAGGACTCGGAGACGATGACGATGACCTGTCCGCGCACCTCCGCAGCCGGCGCGGGGTGGAACAGCTGCTGGGCAGTGCGGGCGTACCGGTGACCACGTTGCGCGCCGGCATCATCGTCGGACACGGGGGTATCTCGTGGGAGCTGACCCGCCAGCTGGTCGAGCACCTGCCGGCCATGATCACCCCACGCTGGGTCCGCACCCGTACCCAGCCGATTGCCATCGATGATGTGGTTCGCTACCTCGTGGGGGTGCTGGAACTGCCCGAAGCAGCGGACCGCGCCTTCGACATCGGTGGTCCCGAGGTGCTGGAGTACGTCACCATGATGCGCCGCGTCGCGAAGATCCAGGGGCGCAAGTTCGCGGTGATGCCGGTACCACTGCTGACCCCGCAACTGTCGTCGCTTTGGCTTGCCCTGGTCACAGACGTCGACACTCAGACGGCGCGCGCGCTGGTGGACTCGATGACCAACGAGGTTGTTGTCCGCGACGACTCGATCCGCGCTCTGGTGCCGTTCGGCCCGATGGGGTACGACGAGGCTGTCCGCCTGGCCCTGGCCGAACGGGCGCGGCAGGTGCGCCAGAAGTGACGGATCAGCCCAAACACGCGCCGGATTCAGGGGAAGGTCACAGGAGTTGTGGGAGGGTTTCTCTGTGACGATCCTGGTGACGGGCGCGACGGGGTTTATCGGCAGCGAGGTGGTTCGGCAGCTCGCAGCAGCGGGCCAGCAGACCCGGGTGATGGTGCGGCGGCCTTCCCGTGCGCCGCTGCTGGCCGGTCTGGATGTCGAGCCGTTGTATGGCGACCTCACGTCGGTCCCGTCGCTTGCCCGCGCGGTCAGGGGGGTTGACGTCGTGATTCACCTGGGTGGTCGCGCGACCTTCGAGCCGTACTCGCGCCTGTTCCCCACGATGGTGCAGGGCACCGCCCAGCTCGCCCGGGTCGCCGCCGAAGCCGGCGTCGGGCACATCGTCTACGGGTCCAGCATGTTCGTCTACGACGGGTCGAGCGCGATCGGGGACGAGACGACAGCAAGCCCGGCACTGGCCTACGGCAGGGCCAAGCTCGACGCCGAGGCGGCCCTGTCGCGGATCACCGAGGCAGGCGGGCCGACGGTCGCCAGTGTTCGGCTCCCGCACGTCTACGGCCCCCAGAGCCTCCTGTTCGGTCTGGTGCGCCAACGAATGGTGGTGTTCCCTGGCCCCGGGGACAACCCCTTCGCCCAGCTGCACGT
>JAYSQH010000082.1:0-4526 GCA_043721655.1 Phycicoccus sp.
GGTGATCATCGTAGACAAGACACCGCCTGGGCGAGACAAGGTCTGCGGCGACGCGATTGGCCCCGAAGGCGCTGCGGAGCTGGTGGGCCTCGGACTTCCGGGGTTGCTCCGGGCAGAGGAACGGGCCCGCAGCTTCCGGCTCACCAGCCCGGCCGGCGTGAGCGCCAGTGGAACACCAGCGGTAGCCGGTTACGTTGTTGCCCGCGTCGAGTTTGACGCGCGCCTGCTGCAAGCGGCCATCGCAGCCGGGGTGGAGTTCGAGCAGCTCAGCGTGCACAGCTTGCACCACGAAGGGGGAGGCACCCGCGTCGGCGAGAAGCTGACCGCACCCGTGGTCATTGGTGCCGATGGCGCCAACTCCGTCGTGCGCCGGGCCGTCGGGCAGCCGGCCAACACCGGCAAGCACCTGACAGTCGCGGTGCGCGGGTACGCCCCCACGCCAGTCGGGACCGACGGGTTGTTCATCGGCTGGGACAGCCAGCCCGGCGGCGGGCTGTGCTACGTATGGGCCTTCCCACTCGCGAGCGGCGTCACCAATATCGGGTACGGGTGCGCCAGCACGTCCGCGGGAGGCGGGCGGGCGCGGCTCGTCAGGCGCCTGGCGGAGCTGCTGCCCGACTTCGATGTCGCTGGGACGGAACTGGCCGGGCACCGGCTGCCGCTGTCCACCTGGCGGCCAGTGCCAGCGGTGGGTAACGTCTTGCTCACCGGCGACGCCGCATCCCTGATAAACCCCACCACGGGTGAGGGCATCTTCTACGCGCTGGCGTCGGGAGCGCTGGCAGGCCGTGCGGCGGCCACCTGCGCCGACAACGCCGGGGTGATTTACACCGCGGAAATGAAAGCCAGATTGGGAGGCCACCACAAGCGGGTGGCCCGAATTTGCCCGCTGCTGGACATCCCGATCGCCGTTGAGGCAGCCGTGCGGGCCTGCGCGCGCGACCGGGTTGTCTTTGAGCGCGTTCTGGAACTCGGGCTGGGCGCCGGGACGCTGCGAGGGCGCCATCTGCTGCGCTTCGCTGCCGCTGCCGCTGCCTTGCTACCCCAGCGTGCTTCTGCGCCGCGCTGAGCACCACTGGTAATGGACCTGCGGAAACGCGGTCGGGGGTTTCTTCGATTCCCGGCTGATCGGACTCCCTGCAGAAGAAGTTCGGCAGGCGCACGCCGTCACTATCAAAGTCGCGAGGCTGCCTCAGGCCGCCAGTGACCCGCCGAAGATCTGCCAGGCGAGCAGCGACTTGGCCACGAGACTGAGCACCAGGTAGGTCTTCTCGCCGTAGGCGTAGTCGGTCCACTTGCCGATCCCGCGGTACTGGAGCCATTGGTTGAGCCCGAAGCTGAAGAAGAGGATGAGCTGGGTGACAACGATTCCGTAGACAAAGCCGGGGACTGTCGCGGACCCAAAGATGTTGAGCCAGATCGAGATCCACGGGGCAAGGCCGACGACCGTCCCGAACCAGAACGGCAGCATCGTGGTCGTCGTGCGTCCTGGAGGGTTCATCAGCTCTTGGATCCAGCCGAAGAGGATCATTCCGACGTTGGCACCGGCGACAGCGATGACTTCGTTGATGCTGGTGATACCCGAGTAGAAGCTGATCAGGATGACCATCAACGTGGCACTGACGGAGTACTCGACCCACCGGAACCGGTTGATTCCTCGTTTCAGGTCGCTCTCGTAGGTACTGCGATACACAGTCGAGGTCAGTAGATGGTCGAGCGCTGCCAGGGCGAGAAACATGGCAACGGCCCCTCCGATCGGCACGTCGAAGAGCGACGCGGGGGCAGGTACTGCGGTCCCCGGTGGCCCTTCGGGGATGGACGAGGTGACCGTGATGGCGAAGCTGCCGGCGAGGAGGACGATCGCCACGGCCTGGGCGAAGTGCAGCAGGGTGAGACCGAGGTTCCACTTACGCAGACCGGCGAGGCGCTCCGAAGTGACGCCAGTCGCTATCCGCGTGCTGTCGTTCATGTTCATCACTTCTCCTCCTTGATGCTGGACCACGCGCAGGCCGGGCACCGTCCGGGAATACGGATCCCTTGTGTCGGTGTTCTCCGCTTTATTAGACTTGACTGACATTAGACAGACATTACACGAACATTCACATTTGGGAAGGTGCATGGGCATGTCGCTGGACTCGAGGGACGTTGAGACAAGGAGTGCGGTGCTCACGGACTCCGAGTCGCCGCCAGCAGATCCTGGGGTGGTGGTGGCCGATCCGAGACGCTGGTACGCGCTGGGGGTTATCGCCATTGCGCAACTCATGGTGGTGCTCGACTCGTCGATCGTCAACCTGGCGCTGCCGTCAGCCAAGGCAGATCTTGGTATCTCGGATGCCAACCAGCAGTGGGTGGTCACCGCCTACACGCTGGCGTTCGGCGGCCTGCTGCTGCTCGGCGGCCGGGTGGCTGACTACGTCGGTCGCAAGCGCATGTTCATCATCGGACTGCTGGGCTTCGCCGCGTCCAGCGCCCTCGGAGGGCTGGCCCCGACCCAGGGCCTGCTGTTCGCGGCCCGTGCGCTGCAGGGGGGCTTCGGTGCCTTGCTGGTCCCGGCCGCTCTCAGCCTGCTGACTGTCACCTTCCACGACCCCAAAGAGCGGGCGAAGGCGTTTGGCGTCTATGGCGCGATCGCCGGCGGTGGCGCGGCGATCGGCCTGCTGCTGGGTGGGGTGCTGACCGAGTACGCCTCCTGGCGCTGGTGCCTGCTGGTCAACGTGCCGATCGCCTTGCTCGCGGTCGTCGGCGCGCTGAGAGAGCTCAAGGAGTCCAAGGCCGGCGGGAATACCCGCTACGACGTCCCCGGCGCGGTCACTGTCACCGGTGGACTCATCGCGCTGGTATATGCCTTCACCCAGGCGGCGCCGGCCGGCCCCGGGAACCCCAGCCGGTGGACCGACCCCGCGACGCTGGGCTGGTTCGGGCTCGCCCTGGTGCTGCTGGTCAGCTTCTTCGTGATCGAGACCCGCACCCAGCACCCGCTGCTGCCGATGCGCGTGCTCCTGGAGCGCAACCGGGGTGGTTCCTACCTGGTGCAGCTGATCGTCGGGATCGGCCTGTTTGGGATGTTCCTGTTCCTGAGCCTGTATCTGCAGGTGGTTCAGGGGTACTCGCCGATCCAGGCAGGCTTCGCATTCCTGCCTTTCTCGGCCGGCGTCATCCTCACCGCCGGCGTGGCCGCCAACCTGCTGCCCAAGGTCGGGCCACGCCCACTGATGGTGCCCGGCCTGCTGCTGGCCGCCATGGGGCTGCTCCTGCTGAGCCGGCTCACCCCGACCAGCTCGTATGCCGCCCACGTGCTGCCGTCGATGATCATGATGAGCGTGGGGCTGGCCCTGGTGTTCATCCCGGTCGCGAGCACGGCACTGCACGCGGTAGGCGGACACGACGCCGGTGTCGCCAGCGCCCTGATCAACACCAGCCAGCAGGTGGGCGGGTCGCTCGGTATCGCGCTGCTGAATACGGTGGCCGCCGCCTCGACTACGGCCTACCTCGCCTCCCACCGGGTGCTCCCGCCGCCGGTGAAGGCGGCCCTGACCCACGGCTACACCCAGGCCTTCATGGTTGGCGCCGGGTTCCTGCTTGCCGCTGCAGTGGTGGCCGGACTCCTGATCAACATCGGGAAGGCGGCGGCCTCAGAGAACGACCCCATACCCCTCGTGGGGTGAACTCCGTCCTACATCGTGTTCTCAGAAAGGATCAGACATGAGCATCACCAAGCTTGAGTATGAGATCGCAGAACCGAACAGCCCTCAGGACGGGAGCCGGCATCTGCGGGTCGTGCATGGCCGCCGCGAGGTCAACCTTCCGGACGCGGAGCGTGCCGTGCGTGACCTGCTCCTGGCTCTCGGCCGCGATCCCTCCTCACCACACCTCGCCGATACTCCCCGCAGGGTGGCCGAGTCGTTCACCGAGATGCTCACGCCGCGTGAGTTCGACCTCACGACCTTCCCCAACGACGAGAGCTACGACGAGCTGGTGCTGGCCAGGAGTATCCCGGTCCAGTCCCTCTGTGAGCACCACATGCTGCCGTTCACCGGGGTCGCCCACGTCGGCTATCTGCCCGGCGAACGAATCCTCGGCCTGTCCAAGCTGGCCCGCGTCGTCGAGCTGTTCGCTCGCGATCTGCAGGTTCAGGAACGCCTGACTGTCCAAGTGGCCAACTGGCTCCAGGAGCACCTCGCCCCCAAGGGGGTCGGCGTGGTGATCGAGGCCGAGCACATGTGTATGTCCCTGCGCGGGGTCCAGGTCCGGGGTTCGCGGACCATCACGTCCGCCGTGCACGGTGTGATGCGCGAGGACGCACGTTCGAGACAGGAGTTCTTCGCCCTGGCACGCTCTGTCTGAGCCGCCGTGTGCAACACCGAAACCAGATAGGGCCATTCTTAGGTAATGAGGCCCGGATTGGCCGACACTGAACGTGCTTCTCTCCTACCTGCTTAACTCTTGAGCGAAGGAGTGATTGACGTGAGTGCGAACGGCGACGCGGCGAGAACCCCGGCCTTTGTTCACCTGAGGTCGCCGGGCTG
>JAYSQH010000083.1:0-8680 GCA_043721655.1 Phycicoccus sp.
GAAGCGGTGACCCGCAGCGAGTCGTCGAGCCGCATCAGCACCGAACGCCCGGGCTGGGTGAGCTTGACGTGGACCTCGGTCACACCAGGATGCTCGGCCAACACCTTCTTGATCCGCTCGGCCACGCCGTTGGTGGCTCTGGACAACGGCAGCGTCACGACAACCGGCCCCCGCGGGCCTTCCTTGATGTCGGGCAGGGTGAGCTCCTGGGCGAAGATCGTCGGTGTCTCATCACGGCGGTTGAGACGCCCACGCACGACGCACACGACGTCATGGCCGAGCATCGTGGAGACGGTCATGTAGGCGGAGGGGAAGAAGAGGCACTCGATCGCGCCGTCGAGGTCCTCGACCGTGGCGATGGCCCAGAGGTCGCCCTTCTTGGTGCGTTTGATCTGCAACCCGGTGATCAGCCCGGCGATGGTCACGTTGGCCCCGTCAGGCTTGCTGTCGTCGCCGGTGAGCGAGGCGATCGAGGTGTCCGCGTGCTGGGTGAGGATGTGTTCGATGCCGAACAGCGGGTGGTCTGAGACGTAAAGACCGAGCATTTCGCGCTCGAAGGCCAACAGGGTCGACTTGTCCCACTCGATCGTCGGGATCGGCGGCATGGCCAACAGCGACAACGCAGGACCCCCACCGCTGCCGTCACCACCATCGGCATCACCGCCGTAGCCGCCTCCACCGAAGCCGAAGTCCGCGAACAGCGAGTCCTGGCCGATGGCCTCCTGCTTCTTCTCGTCCACGAGGGCGTCGACGTAGGCCTCGTGGACCCGCACCAGACCCTGGCGGGTGTGCTGCAACGAGTCGAAGGAGCCGCCCTTGATCAGCGACTCGATCGTCCGCTTGTTGCACACGACGGCGGGGGCCTTGCGCAGGAAGTCCTCGAAGGAGACGAACCGACCCCTCTGCTCACGGGCGCCGACGATCGCCTCAACCACGTTGTGGCCGACGTTGCGGATGGCGGCCAGGCCGAACCGGATGTCGGTGCCGACCGCGGTGAAGTTTGCCGAGCTCTCGTTGACGTCCGGGGGCAGGACCTTGATGCCCATCCGTCGGCACTCGTTGAGATAGAGCGCGGACTTGTCCTTGTCATCGCGCACGCTGGTCAGCACCGCGGCCATGTACTCGGCCGGGTAGTTGGCCTTGAGGTAGGCGGTCCAGTACGAGACCAGGCCGTAGGCCGCACTGTGGGCCTTGTTGAACGCGTAGTCGGAGAACGGGACCAGGACGTCCCACAGAGCCTTGATGGCCGCCGGGCTGAAGCCGTTGGCCACCATGCCCGACTCGAAGCCGACGTACTCGGCGTCCAGGACCGAGCGCTTCTTCTTGCCCATCGCCCGACGCAGGAGGTCGGCCTTGCCCAGCGTGTAGCCGGCCAGCCTCTGGGCGATCTCCATGACCTGCTCCTGATAGACGATCAGGCCGTAGGTCGTGCCCAGCAGTGGCTCCAGGGCTTCGGCGAGGTCCACGTGCGGGTAGGAGATCTCTTGCTGGTGGTTCTTGCGCAGCGCGTAGTTGATGTGCGAGTTGGCACCCATCGGGCCCGGGCGGTAGAGCGCGCCAACCGCCGAGATGTCCTCGAAGTTGTCCGGCTTCATCAGCCGCAAGAGGGCACGCATCGGCCCGCCGTCGAACTGGAAGACGCCGAGGGTGTCACCTCGACCGAGCAGCTCGTAGGTGACCGGGTCGTCCAGGGACTTGCTCAGCTCGTCGAGGTCGACCTCGTCGCCGCGGTTGTAACGGATGTTGATCAGCGCATCGTCCAGGATGGTCAGGTTGCGCAGGCCCAGGAAGTCCATCTTGACCAGGCCGAGCGTCTCGCAGCTGGGATAGTCGAACTGGGTGATGATCTGGCCGTCCTGCTCGCGGCGCATGATCGGGATCAGGTCGATCAGAGGCTCGCTGGACATGATGACGCCGGCCGCGTGCACGCCCCACTGACGCTTCAACCCCTCGAGCCCCAGAGCGGCCTTGACGACCTCCTGTGCCTGCGGGTCCTCGTCGTGGATCTGGCGGAACTGCGCGGCCTCGGCATAGCGCTTGTGCTTGGGGTCGAAGATGCCCGACAGCGGCACGTCCTTGCCCATGATCGCCGGTGGCATCGCCTTGGTCAGCTTCTCACCCATCGCGTAGGGGAAACCCATGACCCGTGAGGCGTCCTTGACCGCCTGTTTGGCCTTGATGGTGCCATACGTGACAATCTGGGCAACCCGCTCCTCGCCATACTTCTCGGTGACGTAGTGGATGACCTCGCCGCGCCGGCGCTCGTCGAAGTCGATGTCGAAGTCGGGCATCGAGGCGCGTTCGGGGTTGAGGAACCGCTCGAAGATCAGGCCGTGCTTCAGCGGGTCGAGGTCGGTGATCTCCATGACATAAGCGCACATGGAGCCCGCCCCTGAGCCACGACCCGGGCCGACGCGGATGCCGTTCTTCTTGGCCCAGCCGATGAAGTCGGCAACGACCAGGAAGTAGCCCGGGTAACCCTTGGAGACGATCACCTCGGTCTCGTATGCCGCCTGCTTGCGCACCGCATCCGGGACACCCTCCGGGTAGCGCACGTGCAGCCCGCGCTCGACCTCCTTGATGAACCACGACGTCTCATCCTCACCGTCAGGACAAGGGAAGCGAGGCATGTAGGCGCCCTCGCGCTCAGCGAACTTCACGTCGCACCGCTGCGCGATCAGCAGCGTGTTGTCGCAGGCCTCAGGCAGCTCGCGCCACAGGTGACGCATCTGCTCGGGGCTCTTCAGGTAGAACTCGTCGGCGTCGAACTTGAAGCGGTTCGGGTCCATCAGGGTCGACCCGGACTGCACGCAGAGCAGCGCCGCGTGGGCCGTGGCCTGATCTGCCTTGGTGTAGTGCAGGTCGTTGGTCGCGAGCAATGGCAGGCCAAGGTCCTTGGAAAGCCGCAGCAGGTCCTTCATGGTCTGGCGCTCGATGTCGATGCCGTGGTCCATGACCTCGCAGTAGAAGTTCTCGGCGCCGAAGATGTCGCGGAACTCGGAGGCTGCCTCGACCGCCTGGCGGTACTGACCCTGGCGCAACCGGGTCTGGATCTCGCCGCCGGCGCAACCGGTCGTGCCGATGAGGCCCTCGCCGTAGGTCGCCAGCAGCTCACGGTCGATCCGGGGCTTGAAGTAGTAGCCCTCCATCGAGGCCAGCGAGCTCATCCGGAAGAGGTTGTGCATGCCCTCCGTGGTGCGCGCAAGCAACGTCATGTGCGTGTAGGCACCCGAACCGGAGACGTCGTCACGACCGCCGTCACCGAACTTGACCCGGGTCTTGTCGGTGCGGTGGGTCCCGGGCGTGAGGTAGGCCTCGACGCCGATGATCGGCTTGATGCCGTGCTTCTTGGCCTTGGACCAGAACTCGTAAGCCCCGAAGACGTAGCCGTGGTCGGTCGTGGCCAGGGCCGGCATACCCATCTGGGCCGCAGTCTCGAACAGCTCGTCGATGCGGGCGGCGCCATCGAGCATGGAGTACTCGGTGTGCACGTGCAGGTGGACGAAGCTCTTGTCGGAGGCTGGCTGGGATGACATCGGGCACGAGTCTATGTCGCCTCAACGACAGTTCCTGTATGCCGTGCCGTGGCCTCGCGGGGCATGTTCAGGAGGAGGTCTGCTGACCCCCGACGCGGTCCAGGGCCGTCTGCAGATCCGCTGGGTAGGGGCTGCGGAAGTCGACGCGCTCGCCGGTTCCGGGGTGGACGAAGCCGAGGCCAACGGCATGCAGCCACTGGCGTTCGAGGCCGAGCCTCTTGGCCAGCGCCGGGTCGGCACCGTAGGCCAGGTCACCGACACAGGGATGGCGCAGGGCTGCGAAGTGCACCCGAATCTGGTGGGTGCGACCGGTCTCCAGGTGGACCTCCACCAGTGAGGCCGACCTGAAGGCCTCGATGACCTCGTAGTGGGTGACGCTCGCCTTGCCGCTGGCCATGACTGCGAACTTGTAGTCGTGGGTGGGGTGGCGGCCGATCGGCGCGTCGATCGTGCCCTGTAGCGGATCGGGCAGGCCCTGGACGAGGGCGTGGTAGGTCTTGTCGACGGTGCGCTCCTTGAAGGCTCGCTTCAGCGCGGTATAGGCATCCTCGCTCTTGGCGACCACCATCAGTCCACTCGTCCCGACGTCGAGACGGTGGACGACGCCACGTCGCTCCTCCGCACCTGATGTCGAGATGCGATAGCCAGCCCCCGCCAGCCCGCCAATCACCGTGGGACCGGTCCAGCCGACGCTGGGATGGGCGGCCACGCCAACTGGCTTGTCCACCACCACCAGATCGTCGTCGTCGTGGATGATCGCCATGCCCGGAATGGGTTCGGCCACCACGATGAGCCCGGGTGCGGAGTGTGGATCGGGCAGGGTGACCTCGAGCCAGGCACCCGCGGCAACGCGATCTGACTTGCCGACGGCACGTTGGTCGATGGTCACCGCGCCAGCAGTGGCCAGGTCGGCGGCCTTGGTGCGCGACAGACCGAACAAACGCGCCAGCGCAGAGTCGACGCGTTCGCCTTCAAGACCGTCCGGGATCGACAGAGAACGGACATCAGACATCGGGGAGCATCTCTGCCACGTTCTTGGGAGGCTCGGGCTGGTGAGGCTCGGGCTGGTGAGGCTCGAGCTGGTGAGGCTCGAGCTGATATGGCTCCGGCTCGGAAGACGGCGGTTCGGGGGCCTCGTGCTTGGGTTTGTGCTCCACGACGCGGGTGCCGTCCACGTTGACGCCACGAAAGGCCAGCAACGCGATCAGGACGGCGGACGTGACGATCGCCGAGTCGCCGATGTTGAAGATCGGAAAGTGCGGCAGCTGGAGGAAGTCAACGACGTGTCCACGACCCGGCCCGGGCGCGCGGAACATGCGGTCGGTCAGGTTTCCCAGCGAGCCGCCGAGCAGGAGCCCCAGTGCCATGGCCCAACCCCGGCTGCCCAGGCGTCGCGCCGTGATCACGATGAACACGATGACGGCGCAGGCTATTGCGGTCAGGATCCAGGTCGAACCGGTGAGGATGGAGAAGGCAGCACCGGGGTTGCGGGTCAGGTTCAGCTGGAGAACCGTTCCGAACAGCTGGCGCGGTTGATCCGGCTGGAGGTTGGCGGCAACCCAGGCCTTGGTCAGCTGGTCGGCGATGTACACCAGCGCAGCCGACGTAATCAGCACGGCGAAAAGCAGTCGTCGTGATGTCGATGGTGCTGTGGTGGGTTCGTTCGGTGGTGATGAAGAGATTAGCGGCGCTCCTGCTTGGACTTGCATGGCACGCATAGCGTCGCACGCGGGAAGGCCAGAAGACGATTCTTGCCGATCGGATTGCCACAGGACTCGCAGATCCCATAGCTGCCGTGGGCGATCCGCTCGAGGGCATGCCGGCTCTGTTCGTACATCTCGCGGGCGTTGTTGGCCAACGAGATCTCCTGCTCGCGCTCGAAGGTCTTGGTGCCGGCGTCGGCCTGGTCATCGCCCGCGCCGTCACCGGCATCGCGCATGAGTCCGGCCAGGGCGTGCTCGGCCGTCTCGATCTCGGCGCCCAGCCGGGCAACGTCAGCCTCCAACGCGGCGCGCACCACATCGAGCTCCTTGGCCGTCCACGGCGTCTCGTCCTTGCGGACCCGCATCCGCTGTGTTCGATCGGTGGAGCTGCTCGCGGCGATCTTGTGCGTTCGCAGCGGCGCAGACGCGACAGGCACTTTGGTCTGTGTGGCTTTCGACGGCTTCCGGACGGCCCCGCGGGACGTTGGCGACGTTACGGCTTTGGCTGGCGTCCTGCTCGTGCCCTTGGCCGTGGCGGTGTGGGCGGTGCTCTTGACTGCAGCGGTCTTCGCGGTGCTCTTGACCGTGGCTCTGCTCGTGCTCTTGACCGCAGGAGTCTTGACCGCAGGAGTCTTGGTATTGCCCTTCGTCACGGTGCTCCGGGCGGACGCAACCTTGCTGGCAGCTGATGCGGCCTTGGCTGTCCGAGCCGCGCCTACCGTTTTCTTGGCTGCCGTCTTCTTGGCTGCCGTTGTGTTGGCGGTGCCCCTCGAGGACGTGGCGGCCTTGGGTGCCGCCCCGTCCTTCTTCGCTGTCATCGCCTTCTTCACTGCCATTCTCAGCCCCTCCAAGGTGGCACCGGATTGTCCGCACAAAAGCAGACAGGTGGCGTGAGGATAAGGCCATCCGGTCCAGGACTCAATGGAGAAACGCCGCTGCGCCTTCGGTTAGTCCCCAGAGAGGCTACCCCGGCGGTCGTCAATACATCGTCATGTCACGCACAACGGGGCGCTAACCGCTATTGGTTGGCGCCCCGCCGTGTTCCAGCGGCCGATGAGTAGAGCAGCCGATGCCAGCTGTCTCTAACTGTTCTGCTGGCCCTCACCGCTCTGGCTGGCGTCGCTCTGAGCGCCGTCACCGTTGCCCTGCTTGCGGCCCTCGCCGTCACCCTCGACGGCCCCGTTGCCCACGCCGGTGTGGTCCAGCTCGAGCAGCTGGCTCTCGAGATAGGTCTTCAGCCTGGCGCGGTAGTCGCGCTCAAAGGTGCGCAGCTCGTTGATCTTCTTCTGCAGCATGTCGCGTTCGCGACTCAGCTCCTGAAGCACCGCGGTCTTCTTCTGCTGAGCCTCGGCAACCATGCCGGTAGAGCGCTCACGCGCCTCTGTGATCATCTGTTCGTGCCGCGCACTCGCCTCAGCGATGAGCGCGTTGTGCTTCGCCTGACCAGCCGACAGGAGCTCATCGTGCTTGGCCTGACCGGAAGAGACGAGCTCCTGCTGCTTCAGCGCGGATTCGCCAATCAGCTTGTCGTGGTGAGCCTGCCCCTCGCTGATCAGTCGCTCACGGGTGGTCTCGCCCTCGGCGACGTACTCCTCGTGCAGCTTCTGTGCCAGGGCCAGAACACCTGCAGCGGCCTTGTGCCCGTCGTCGCCCGTTGCGGCCGGTGCAGAAGCGGCGAACGAGGTCTTGGCGGCCTTGTCTGCGACGTCCTTGGCTTCTCTTGCCGTCTTGACCCGCTCAGCGGCTTGGGCCTCTGCCAGCTCAGCATCGGACTTCGCCTTGGCGATGCGTGCGGATGCGTCCTTCTCAGCCTGGTTGGCAGAAACCTTGGCAGCCTCGATCTTGTCCTTGGCCTCGCGCTCGGCGGCCGCCGTGGAAGCCGATGCTGCTGCACGCTGGGCGTCATACTCGCGCTGCGCCGCAGCCAGCTCGCCCGCGCCGTCCTTCTTGTCGCTCCGTGGCTTGGCCTCGACGCGGGCAGCGCCGGCAAACGCCGAAGCGCTGACCGCCGCCCCTGTGCTCGCAGCCATGCCTTTGCTCTCCTGGCAGGCCTTGAGCTGCACGCGCAGGTCATCGGTGTCGCTGGTCAGACGGCGCAGCTCGACGACGATTTCGTCCAGGAAGTCGTCGACCTCTTGTTCGTCGTAGCCACGACGGAACTGAGTCGCGGTGAAATTCTTGTTGAGAACATCCTCGGGCATGAACGCCATGTAGTCACCTCGGTCGAGCCGGTCACGGGCCGCACCACTCTATAGCGAGACCCAGCTGGGTCAGCACGGAGGGTAGGGACCTGTTGGTTAGTCACCGATCAGTGTGACTGTAGGAGATGCCATCTCAAAGAGACAACTTCTGCAACAACCCTGTGGTCATGGACACTGCCAGAATCAACACCAGAAAGGCTAGGTCAAGGCGAATCGACCCCAACGACAGCGGTGGGATCAGACGACGCAGGAACTTCAGCGGCGGGTCGGTTACCGTGTAGACGGCTTCGGCAAAGAACAAGACCGGCCCGCGAGGTCGCCATTCGCGCGCCAGCACCTGGATCCAGTCCAGGACAAGCCGACAGATCAGGGCGTAGAAGAACAGTGTCAGGACCAGTAGGAGAACGGAGATCACGCCACCCAGCATGACGGTGTTTCCTGAGAGTCGACTAGTCAGGTACGGGAGGAGCCCTGATCAGCTCTGGTTGAAGAAGCCGCGTGTGGCAGCCTTGGGGGGCTCCACCTCGCTGGCCGTCACCTCGACGTGAGCCGGCGACAGCAGGAAGACCTTGCTGGTGACCCGCTCGATGGATCCGTGCAGACCGAAGACCAGGCCGGCGCCGAAGTCGACGAGGCGCTTGGCATCTGCGTCGTCCAGGTCGGTGAGGTTCATGATCACCGGCGTCCCGTCGCGGAAATTCTCGCCGATGTTCTTGGCTTCGTTGTAGGTGCGCGGGTGGATCGTCGCGATGCGATTGAGCGCACCGACCTCGACATCCCGAACCACACGAGCCACGGGCGTGCGGTGCGGCAGACTCGTGACGGCTGCGGATCGTTCCTCGCGAACGGCAGTCTCGTGGTGATCCGACTCGTCGAAGTCGTCATACCCGTCGTAGTGCTCGTCTTCCTCGGCCAGGCCGAGGTACACCATGGTCTTGCGCAGTGCCCCAGCCATCGCGAGCTCCTTAGCCACGTTCCGAAATGTCGTCTGACGCTGAATGTCATCCGGCGTGAGTGTTCGGGTCAAAACTACCCAACGGGCGGGCGGGAACCGAGGATTGCGCTGCCGACACGCAGGTGTGTCGCGCCGTTCGCGACGGCCGCTTCCAGATCGGCACTCATCCCGGCGGAGATCCAGGTGGCTTCCGGATGATCGGCACGAACGGCCCGCGCCACAGTGGCCAGCTCTTCGAAGGCCTCCCCGGGGTTGACTCCCAACGGCGCCACCGCCATGAGTCCA
>JAYSQH010000084.1:0-9111 GCA_043721655.1 Phycicoccus sp.
GCCGTGCGGACGACGAAGAGGTCACCGAGCCCGCGGTCGAAGATGATCTCAGCGGCGACCCGCGAGTCTGCGCAGCCGAAGAAGACGGCAAAAGGTGCCTGGCCCTGGGTCAGGCTGTCCCGGCGGGCGGCGTCCTGGTTGGGGTGCGAGTACTCGCCGGCAACGAACCGCTGGTTGCCTCGATCCATCTCGGCCCAGGCTTCGGCCGGGGTCCACGAGCGTGAGGGACCCTGCCCACGCTCGCTCATAGCCCCGCGCGCTTGCCGATGCTCATCGCGACCGGTTTGCTCGCCTCGGCGTAGAAGTCGTTGCCCTTGTCGTCCACGACGATGAAGGCAGGGAAGTCCTCGACCTCGATCTTCCAGATCGCCTCCATGCCGAGCTCGGGATACTCGAGGACCGAAACGGACTTGATGCAGTCCTGCGCGAGGCGGGCGGCCGGGCCGCCGATGGAGCCCAGATAGAACCCGCCGTGCGTCTCGCACGCGGAGGTCACCTGGCCCGAGCGGTTGCCCTTGGCGAGCATGACCATCGAGCCTCCGGCCGCCTGGAACTGCCCGACATAGGAGTCCATCCGCCCTGCCGTGGTGGGCCCGAAGGAGCCACTCGCGTAGCCAGCGGGCGTCTTGGCCGGACCGGCGTAGTAGACGGGGTGGTCCTTGAGGTACTGCGGCATCGGCTGGCCGGCGTCGAGCAGCTCCTTGATCTTGGCGTGCGCCAGGTCGCGCGCCACGACGAGGGTGCCGGTCAGCGAAAGGCGTGTCATCACAAGGTGTTTCGTCAGCTCGGCACGGATCTCATCCATCGGCCTGGTGAGGTCGATCCTCACGACATCGTTGGAGGCATCCGACTCAAGGTGCTCGTCGGTGGTCTCGGGAAGGAACCGAGCAGGGTCGGTCTCGAGCTGCTCGATGAACACTCCCTCGGACGTGATCTTGCCGAGGGCCTGTCGGTCAGCCGAGCAGGAGACCGCGATGGCGATCGGCAGCGACGCGCCATGGCGGGGGAGCCGGACCACGCGGACGTCGTGGCAGAAGTACTTGCCGCCGAACTGCGCGCCGATGCCGAAGTTGCGGGTCAGCTCGAGGACCTGCTCTTCGAGCGCGACGTCCCTGAATCCTCGAGCAGTGGCTGCTGACCCCTCGCGAGGCAGGTCGTCGAGGTACTTCGCGCTGGCGTACTTGGCTGTCTTCAAAGCGAATTCGGCGCTGGTGCCGCCAATGACGATGGCCAGGTGGTACGGCGGGCAGGCTGCAGTGCCCAGAGAGCGGAGCTTCTCGTCGAGGAAGGCGACCATGGCCTGGGGGTTCAAGACGGCCTTGGTCTCCTGATACAGGTAGGACTTGTTCGCCGAGCCGCCGCCCTTGGCCATGAACAGGAACTTGTAGGTGGTCTCGTGGCCGGGCGCAGTGTCGGCATAGAGCTCGATCTGGGCGGGGAGGTTGGAGCCGGTGTTCTTCTCCTCCCACATGCTGATCGGCGCCATCTGGGAGTAACGGAGGTTGAGCCGCATGTAGGCGTCATAGACGCCGCGGGCGATCGGCGACTCGTCGCCCTGGTCACCCGAGGTGAGCACGCGCTGGCCGCGCTTGCCCATGACGATCGCGGTGCCGGTGTCCTGGCACATCGGCAGCACGCCGCCGGCGGCGATGTTGGCGTTCTTGAGCAGGTCGAGCGCGACGAACTTGTCGTTGTTGCTGGCCTCGGGGTCGTCGAGGATGCTCCGCAGCTGGGTCAGGTGCGCCGGGCGCAAATAGTGCGCGATGTCGTGCATCGCCGTCTCGGTCAGCAGGCGGAGTGCCTCGGGCGCCACCTCGAGGAAAGACCGTCCGTCCGGGCCTTCGACCGTTCGCACGCCCTCGGTGGTCAACAGCCGGTATGTCGTGTTGTCGACTCCCAGCGGAAGCAGGTCTTCGTATTCGAACTCGGGCACCGTCGCTCCTTTGAACACCAGAATCTGTCACACCGCATCATGCGGCCGGATCAGTCCACGCTATGGAAGAGGCTCTCAGCGTAGGACCTGGCTAGAGGTGGCCTGCGTCACCCTCAACCGAACACCGCGCCAGCACCGTTTCGCAGCCCAACGGGCCTCAAAA
The DNA here is from genome assembly GCA_043721655.1 of Phycicoccus sp. Classification (GTDB taxonomy): domain Bacteria; phylum Actinomycetota; class Actinomycetes; order Actinomycetales; family Dermatophilaceae; genus UBA4719. The sequence continues at coordinate 2,097 of JAYSQH010000084.1, forward strand.
CGGTGCCGAAGCGGTGTTCGGATCGGTCAGGGGGTTGCGAGCTCAGCCCGACGAGGCGGGTTCGCGCCTGCTCGGGACACCGTGACGGCCGCACAGGCGAGGGCGCGGTCAACCGCCGGACGGACGGCGGCGAGGGAGGCGGACCGCAGACGCTCACGGGCCTCGACGCCACCCAGGAGCCCTGCATCGATAAGCCCGGACAGCAGGCCCGCCATGAAGGAGTCTCCTGCGCCGACGGTGTCGAAGACAGCAACCGTGGGCGCATCGACGCTGGTCAGCTCACCGGTGATGCCGAGTGCGACCACGGCGCCGCGGTCGCCGCGCGTGACCACTGCCAGTGGGGGACCCAGTTGACCCCACAGACGAAGCACGTCGGGGATCGGGGCTCCGTCATACAGCCAGGCGATGTCCTCATCACTGGCCTTGACCACGTCGCTGAGCCCGATCAGCTGTTCGATCTTGGCGCGGACCTCGTGGGGGTCGCCCATCAGTGATGGACGGGCATTCGGGTCATAGGAGATGGTGGCCGTCGGACGCGCGTCCTGGATTGCGATCAGGACTGCAGATGCGCCGGGCTCGAGAGTCGCGGCGATGGAACCGGTGTGGACATGCGCTAGCCCCTCCAGACTCGGCAGCCCGGGCAGCTCCCAGGTCAGGTCAAAGCTGTATGTCGCGGCGCCCGTCGTATCTAGCGTCGAGGTGGCAACGGACGAGGGGTGTGTTCCGACGCTTCCTCTGGTCAGCGAGATCCCTTCAGCTGCAAGGTAACTGGTGATTTTGGCACCACGCTCGTCGTCGCCGACGAAGGTCGCGAACGACACGTCGTGGCCGAGACGAGCAAGTCCGACGGCCACGTTGGCAGGGCTGCCCCCGACATGGTCCTGGCTGGAGCCGTCAGATTGATGGACCACGTCGATCAGCGCCTCGCCGATCACGAGCGTGTGCCTGGTCATGTCGGTCCTGGAGGCACGTTGTCGTGGGACATGACGGAATCCTCTGGCTCAAGGGTTGGCTTGGGCTGACTCTATCGAAGCGGGTTGGCAATCCGGTCGGACGGCACCGCGGGCCGACTCGTCATACTGGCTGGCATTCAGCGACGATGGAGGCATGAGTGCAACAAGTGCCCCCGGCAGTGGGCCGGCCCCGGCGAGGCAGCCGCCGCCGAGGCGTGGCATGGGTAATCTGCGCAGCATGGTCATCTCGATGGTGGTGATCCTGGCGGCCGTGCTGATCTGGTTCGTGATGGTTCCGAGGCCGAGCGGGATCAACCAGCCGGCGGTCGATGTCGCTTCCGTTGCCGTCCACGTGCGCCAGGAGACCTCCTGGGCGATTTCCCAGCCGGTGCTGCCCGCTGGCTGGAAGGCCACCAACGTGCGTTTCGCCACTGCCGGTGATGGGCTCAGAACATGGCATGCCGGCTATCTCTCCCCTGAGGGTAACTACGTCTCGATCGACCAGACGCGGGATGCCACAGACGTGTGGGTGGCATCCCAGACCTCCAACGGCCGGCCCGAAGGCACCATGTCCGCCGGCGGTGCGACGTGGCAGAGACTCAGCTCTGGGGACACCGTCCAGCGCAGCCTTGTCTCAAGGGGGGCAGGGGCGGCCGAGCTGTCCACAGTGCTGAGCGGGACCGCACCGTACGCCCAGCTTGCGCAGTTCGCCGAAGTGCTCGAGCCAGTGCCCGCGAGCTGACATCTCAGGCTCATCCACGCGTGACCCAGCCAGCGCTGCACGACCATGCCACGTCCTGCGCGGTCGGGTCAGATCTGCGGTACCTGGTCAGTCCTGCCCGGCCAGTTTGGCCTCGGCATCGTCGAGCCACGTGCTGCAGTGAGTGGCGAGGGCCTCCCCGCGCTGCCAGAGGCCCATGCTTTGCTCGAGCCCTATCTGGCCGCCTTCGAGCGAGGCGACGATCGAGATCAGCTCGTCGCGCGCCTGCTCGTAGGTCAGGTCGACGATGTCAGGAAAGCTGGCTGTCTTCGAGAAGGGTGTCCCGGGATCCTTGGCTGCCACGCCCAACACCCTACGACGGTTGGCTGACAGGTCGGACTCCGAAGTCGCCTCGGGCAACACGGACCCGCAGCAGCTCATCCACGTCGACGTCTGCGCGATCCATCACGATCCGGCCGTCGGCGTGCTGGACGACGGCGTACCCGCGTTCGAGGGTGGACTGGGGTGACAGGGCGCGGACCTGCGCTCGCAGGTGCTCGATCTGGTCACCTGCCCGGTGGAGGTTGGCCGAGACCCGCTGGTGAGACCGGTCGGTGAGGGCGCCGAGTTCCTGGCGCCGAGCCGTGATCATGGCCCGTGGATCGGCCATGACCGGCCGCGAGCGCAACGAGACCAGGAGGCGACGTTCGTGGTGAACACGCGAGGTGAGCGCACGGCATACCCGCCGGCGCGTCTGATCGACTGCGGCCCGCTGCTCGACGACATCGGGGACGACCAGCTTGGCTGCGTCGGTCGGGGTCGAGGCGCGTACGTCGGCCACGAAGTCCAGCAGGGGCGTGTCGACGTCGTGGCCGATCGCGCTCACGACGGGCGTGAAGACCTCGGCGACGGCTCGCACCAGGGCTTCGTTGCTGAAGGGGAGCAGGTCCTCGAAGGATCCGCCGCCCCTCGTGATCACGATGACATCGACGTTCGGGTCGGCGTCGAGCTCGCGCATGGCGGCGCTGACCTCGGGCACCGTGTTGGGTCCCTGGACCGAGACCTGCCGGATCTCGAACTGCACTGTGGGCCAGCGCCGTCGTGCGTTCTCGACGACATCCTTCTCGGCAGCGCTGGCCCGGCCGCAGATCAGCCCCACCTTGCGAGGCAGGAAGGGCAATGGGCGTTTGCGATCGTTGTCGAACAGCCCCTCGGACGCCAGGACGCGCTTGAGATGCTCCAGCCGGGCCAGCAGCTCGCCGACCCCGACTGGGTGCACCTGGCGGGCGTCGAGATTCAGGGTGCCGCGTTTCGTCCAGAACATCGGCTTGGCCTGGACCACGACGCGTGCGCCCTCGGACAACGGCAGGGGCATGGCATCGAGGGTGGAGGTTCGGACGGTGACGTTGAGGGACATGTCGACATCCACGTCCCGAAGGGTCAGATAGGCAGTGGCCTGCCCCGGACGGCGGCTGACCTGGACCACCTGGCCTTCGACCCACAGAGCCGACATCTTGTCGACGTAGTCCGCGATCTTGACGCTGAGCAGGCGGACCGGCCATGGCCTTTCCGCTGTCGTATCCGAGGCGCGCTCGGGGAGGGGATCGGGACTGCTCACGGCAGTCATTTTAGGGGTGAGCACCGACGTGTGTTCACGCTCTGACGTATTCCGCGCCAAGGGTTTCGGGGTGGTTGTTCTCGACCCGGCGACCAGCCAGACGCGGCCGGTCAAGCTGAGTGAGAACGACAACGACACCGACACCGACGTAAGCCGGCGGATCGGTCCCATCGCTCGGGCAACCTACGATGGCTATGTGACTGTGACGACGAAGCGAGTGTTGCTGGCCGCGCCGCGCGGGTACTGCGCCGGGGTGGACCGGGCTGTGGTGACGGTCGAGAAGGCGCTTGAGCTGTACGGGCCGCCGGTCTATGTCCGGAAGGAGATCGTCCACAACAAGCACGTGGTCACCACGTTGCAGAAGCGTGGCGCGATCTTCGTCGACGAGACCCAGGAGGTACCGGAAGGCGCGACGGTCATCTTCTCTGCGCACGGAGTCGCACCCGTGGTGCATGACGAAGCACGGGCTTTGTCGCTGAAGACGATCGACGCGACCTGCCCTTTGGTGACCAAGGTTCACCGTGAGGCCGTGCGCTTCGCCGACGAGGGGTATGACATTCTGCTGATCGGTCATGAGGGTCACGAAGAGGTTGTCGGCACGGCGGGTGAGGCCCCGGACCATGTGACGTTGGTGGATGGTCCCGACGACGTCGAGAACGTCACGGTCCGCGACCCGGCCAAGGTCGTCTGGCTGTCCCAGACCACGCTCTCTGTGGACGAGACCATGCAGACGGTGAACAAGCTTCGTGAGAAGTTCCCGCTGCTGCAGGACCCGCCCAGCGACGACATCTGTTATGCGACGCAGAACCGCCAGTTGGCCGTCAGACAGATGGCCCCGGACACCGACCTGATGATCGTGGTGGGTTCGCGCAACTCCTCGAACTCAGTGCGGCTGGTCGAGGTGGCGCTGGAGCACGGTGCCGCGGCGGGCCATCTGGTGGACTACGCCGACGAGATTGACCCGTCCTGGCTCGACGGGGTGAGCACGGTCGGCGTGACAAGTGGCGCGAGCGTCCCCGAGGTGCTGGTGCGCGACGTGCTCGACTTCCTCGCCGCGCGTGGCTATGAGGATGTCCACCCGGTCGTCGCGGCCGAGGAGAGCGTGTTGTTCTCGTTGCCGCATGAGCTGCGTGCCGACCTCAAGGCCAAGTCGGGTATCGAGGCCCCCGAGATCCGCTACGACGCGGGCTCACTTCACTAGGCCGTATGCCGTCCTGTCGCCCTGGGCCCAAGCGCACGGACCTGGCCCAGGTCCAGCTCGGGCCGGGCGACTTCTGGGTCAAGGACGTCCAGGTCCACGAGGTCTGGCTGCGAGACGACTGAGTCTGGTCCGTCTGAGCTCGAGACAACGATCAGCTCGGCCGCGGTCAAGGGCCGAGGAACCAGTTCAACCGGAGCGGTCTCAGGCAACGGCGAGTCGGCCAGACCGATCTCGTGCATCTTGCGGGCCGTCACGATGACCCGCGTCTCCAGCGTGGCCACCAGAGCGTTGTAGCTCTCGACCGACTTCTGAAGGGACGCCCCCATCTTCGTGGCATGCGAGCCCAGGGTGCCCAGCCGTGAGTACAGATCGCTGCCCAGCTTGAGCAGCTGCTGTGCGTTGGCCGTCAGGGCGTCCTGCTGCCAGGTGAAGGCGACAGTGCGCAGCAGGGCCAGCAGGGTTCCGGGCGACGCCAGGACCACTCTCCGGGCTTGCGCATAGTCGAACAGGGTGGGGTCAGCGCCCAGAGCGGCAGCGAGGATGGCATCGCCCGGGATGAAGCAGACCACCATCTCTGGCGTGGTCGTAAAGGCCGACCAATACGCCTTGGCTGCAAGGGAGTCCACATGTCCGCGGAGCGAGACCGCGTGAGATGCCAGGAGCCGGGAGCGTTCGGTGGAGTCGATGTTGTCGGCCTGGGCGCTGAGGAAGGCAGTCATCGGAGCCTTCGCGTCGATCACCAGACACTTGTCGCCAGGCAGCCGGACCAGCACGTCAGGGCGTACCCCGCGGTCGTGGCTGCTGACCGCGCTGACCTGCTCCTCGAAGTCGCAGCGCGCCAGCATCCCTGCGTGCTCCAGCACCCGACGCAGCTGGACCTCTCCCCAACTGCCCCGAATCGTGGAGGCGTTGAGCGAACCCACCAGAGAGGCGGTCTGTGAGCGCAGTGCCTGGGTTGAGGTGGTGACGTCAGCCAGTTGCACGCTGACCTGTGAGAACTGCGCGACGCGATCTCGCTCCAGGGTTCCCACCTGGCGTTCAACACGCACCAGGGCGTCACGCAGAGGAGCCAGAATGGTGGCGGTCTGGGCGTCGTCACTGGCCGCGGCCTCGAGGTCGATGACTCGCTCACGTAGCAGGTCACGTTCGGTGGACAGGGCGGCGGAGCGTCCAGCAAAGAGCACCCGGGCGACCAGCCACGCCACCACTGCACCGACAAGCACTCCGCCGACCAAAGCCACAAGTGTCTCCATGTGTCCACCGTGACAGATGGCACCGACAGCCACCCTGCGACACGGCGACGAGCTGCGCCCTGGTGCTGATCTGGAGCCGTTGCCGTGGACCACGCGAGGTGCGTGGCGTCGTACCGGCTGGTCCTGAGGCACTAAACTTCTCTTCTTGTGGCACTAACTATTGGCATCGTCGGTCTGCCCAACGTCGGCAAGAGCACCCTTTTCAACGCACTAACCAAGAACAACGTGCTCGCCGCGAACTACCCGTTCGCCACGATCGAGCCCAACATTGGCGTGGTGGCGCTGCCCGACCCCCGGCTGCAGGTCTTGGTCGACCTGTTCGACAGCCAGCGTCTGGTGCCGGCAATGGTGTCCTTCGTGGACATCGCGGGCATTGTTCGTGGTGCGTCGGTGGGCGAGGGTCTCGGCAACAAGTTCCTGGCCAACATCCGTGAGGCAGACGCGATCTGCCAGGTGATCCGGGCGTTCAAGGACGACGACGTCGTGCACGTGAACGGAGAGGTCAGCCCAGAGGGCGACATCGAGACGATCAACACCGAGCTGATTCTCGCCGACCTGCAGACCCTCGAGAAGGCCGTGCCACGGATGGAGAAGGACGCGCGCATCAACAAGGACAAGAAACCCTTGCTGGACAACGCGATTGCCGCCCAGAAGGTGCTCGAGGCCGGAGACACGCTGTATGCCGCGGGCGCGGTTGCCGGGGTGGACCTCGACGCGATCCGTGAGCTGTCGCTGCTCACCACCAAGCCTTTCCTCTACGTGTTCAACCTCGACGAGGACCAGCTGACCGATGACTCGTTGAAGTCGAGGTTGTCCGCACTGGTCGCCCCGGCCGATGCGATCTACCTCGACGCCAAGCTGGAGATGGACCTTGCCGAGCTTGAGCTCGTGGATGCGATTGAGCTCCTGGCGTCTGTGGGTGTTGACGAGCCGGGCATGAACCAGCTTGCGCGAGTGGGATTTGCCAGTCTGGGTCTGCAGACCTTCCTGACCGCCGGCTACAAGGAGACGCGAGCCTGGACGATCCACAAGGGTTGGACGGCCCCCCAGGCGGCCGGCGTGATCCACACAGACTTCCAGCGTGGCTTCATCAAGGCCGAGGTCATCTCCTTCGGCGATCTGATCGGTGCGGGGTCCATGACTGCGGCCAAGGCTGCCGGCAAGGTCCGCATCGAAGGTAAGGACTACGTCATGGCCGACGGCGACGTGGTGGAGTTCCGCTTCAACGTCTAGGCAGTAGCATCGTCGCAGGGAGAGCCCTATTTAGCCCTTCAAAGTCCTTGGAGAGTC
>JAYSQH010000085.1:0-3647 GCA_043721655.1 Phycicoccus sp.
GGCATCAGAGCTCGCCGCGCCCGGGACTCCGAGCTCAGGGTTTGGTACGCGTCAGTTTTCGGCTGAGGCCCATTTGTCGTATTCGTCGGGGCCGTCATCGCTCTCGGCCGGCGAGGGAGTGTGCGTGACACGCTCCGGCCGGCTGTCGAACAACGACGGACCATGCAGTTCTCGCTCAAGCGCATTCAGGTCAGTGCTCGGGCTGTAGTACTTCAGCTCGCGTGCAACCTTGGTCTGCTTGGCTTTGGCCCGGCCGCGTCCCATGACGTCGACCCCCTCGCGCGTATGCCGGGGCGGTATCGCCTGACCGGACCACACAAGGTGGTTCGAGTCATCGCGGAACGGCCCCGGGAATCTCGTATTTTCGTAATGCCAACGCTACACGGTAAAAGGTTGTTCCGTCTCGTCGGGTGCTGAGATTGACCTGATCAGTGGGCCGGGAGCCAGATCCGGTTGCTGCCCACCTGTGCCATTCGCGCCTCGGCCATGTGGTCGGCAGCCTCCGCCGGCGAGATTCCCTGCTCCGCCGCGACCCGCAGCACCGCCGCCGTCGCGTCGTAGATGCCCGTGGTGCGCTGCCTGGCGCGCGCGAAGTCGAAGCCGTGAAGCTCGTCACCAACCTGGATGACGCCTCCCGCGTTGACCAGGAAGTCCGGCGCGTACGTGATGCCTCTGGCCATCAATGCCTCAGCGGTCCCGTCAGGCCCCTCGGTGACGAGCTGGTTGTTGGCGGCTCCGCAGACCACCTTGGCGCTCAGCACCTGGACCGTCGCGTCGTCCAGAGCCCCACCAAGCGCACACGGGGCATAGACGTCCAGCTCGGTCCGGACCAAGGCCGTGACGTCGTCCACGACATCGATCTCGCGGTGCTCCTCGAGCAGCGCGTCGAGCGCGGCGCCGTTGACATCGGTCACCACCACGCGAGCTCCGTCCGCCAGCAGCTGGGCTGCCAAGAGCCGTCCGACCTTGCCCACCCCCGCGATACCGACGGTCTTGCCGGCCAGGCTCGGCTTGTCCCAGACGTGAGCGGCGCTCGCACGCATGCCCTGGAAGACGCCGTATGCGGTGAGCACAGAGGAGTCACCGGCGCCACCGTTGGCCTCGCTTCGGCCGGTGGCAAAGCGGGTCTCCTTGCCCACGATGTCCATGTCGGCGACGTAGGTGCCGACGTCGCAGGCAGTGACATAGCGCCCGCCGAGGCTCTCCACGAACCGGCCGTACGCGCGCAGCAGCGCCTCGTTCTTGTCCGTAGCGGGGTTGCCGATGATGACGGCCTTGCCGCCACCGTGGTCGAGGCCGCAGAGCGCGTTCTTGTAGGCCATGGCCCGCGAAAGGCGGAGAGCATCCTCGAGGGCGGCCTGCTCCGTCTCATACGGGTAGAAGCGGGTGCCACCCAGAGCCGGTCCCAGCGCCGTGGAGTAGATGGCGATGATGGCCCTCAGTCCCGTGGCCCTGTCGTGGCAGAACGCGACCTGCTCGTGGCCCAGCGGAGAGAAGGACGGTAGCGGTGACACGGTGGTCAGCCTATGCCGGGTGGGCGCCGATACCCGCATGAAGGACGGGAGTAACTAGTCATTTCGGACATACGGATATCACCCCTTTGCTCCGTTCCATTTGTCGGGCAGATGGACGAAACTGGACATTCCAGATCACACCATCACCCAGATGACTGCATCGCTCGGAGGACAAATGACCAGTCGCACTGTTGAAGCTGAGGCACTGTTGACCCCTGCCGAGGTTGCCGCCCTTTTCCGTGTCGACCCCAAGACGGTCACCCGTTGGGCCAAAGCCGGGAAGCTGACTTCCCTGCGGACGCTCGGTGGTCACCGCCGCTACCGCGAGTCCGAGGTGCGCAACCTCCTGGGCGGCACCGAGATGGCTTCCTGACCTCCCACCCACATAAGTCCGGCGCCGTCCAGGCCTTTCGACCTGAACGGCGCCGGCCCGGTGGACGGCCTCTACTCCTTGATTCCTGGTGGGCGGTAGTCGACGGTCTGCTCTGAGGCCGCGTCAACCTCCTCCGGAGTGATCAGGACTACGGTGCGCACGCTTGCTCGCCCGGATGAGTTGACCGCAAGGGCCACAGCGGCTGCAGCCTTGTTGTCGGGCAGGCTCGCGGTGACATACGCGTCGTCCTCACCGAAGGCGAAGTCGAAGGCTTCGAGGTGACCACCGAGGTCCGTGGTCAGCTTGTCGAGGGCGGTCCTGCGGTCAGTGCCGCCATTCTTGACGAGTCCCTTGGAACCTTCGCTGGTATAACGTGCGATGAACAGGTAACGGCTCATAACAGCCTCCTTTTGCTACCCCTGGTTGTTGGATGGAAGGGGAAATAGTGCGCTCTGGCAGGCGCCGGGACAACCACCATCCGTCGTAGTCAGGGCGCCGAACCGCTCGTGCCGACTAGTCCACCTCAGTCGACGCCTTGCTGTTCTTTCACGAACTCTCCGGTGGCGCCGAACGCAGCGCGGCGGGTGCCTCGGCGAAGGCTGGCCAGAATCGGCCGCCCCGCAACCATCACGAGAACTGCGGTCAGCACCCCTCGGGGAAGGTCCCAGCCCAGGCTGGTGGCCAGGTAGAAAGCGCCGTAGCGCGAGAGGTTTGCCGCCACGGGGTCACCCGGCACGAAGCCCATACCGGCTGGGGCCCCGGCGGTGACGAAGGGCCAGAACCACAGGTTCATCAGGACGCCGAAGAGGAGGCCGGCGACCAGCCCGTAGGCGGCCAGCATCAGCCTCTCGCTACGGCCGCTTGCTCGCGGCAGGCAGCCCGCGCCGAAGCCGACCCAGCCGGCGGCGATCATCTGGAACGGAGCCCACGGTCCGACCCCACCCGTCAGGAAGGCACCGACCAGGATGGCAAGCGCGCCGAGGACGAAGCCCACCCCGCGCCCGAGCACCCGACCAGCGAGGACCAGCAGGAAGAACATCGGCTCCAGCCCCGCGGTCCCGGCGCCCAGGACTCGCAGCGCTCCGCCGGCGGCGGACAGCACCCCCAGCACGGCGACCGTCTTGGCGTCCAGGCCACCCTCGGACAGCTCGGCCACGACCAGTGCGGCGAGCAGGGCGACCAGCAGCACGAACAACCACGGTGCATCAGCGCTGTGGGACAGGCTTGATCCCGGCTGAGCCAGGAAGGGCCACAGAAACGCGACCAGCCCCACGACGGTGGTCGCTGCCAAGGTGGCAACCGCCCTCCAGCGGACGGCGATGACCGGGCGATGCGGGACCTGCTGCTGGGTGGTCACTAGACCGCGACCGGCGGGGGTCGGACGAGGGCCGCTGCCACGTCCGCCACGGTCAGCCACGGCTGCGGGTGCATCACCTTGGACACCTGCGGTGCGAAGGCCGGCGACCCCGCCAGCACCGCAACGGTGGGGCCATCGGTCACCACTTCGCCGTCGGCGATGACCACGACCCGGTCGGCCAGCTCGGCCACCAGCTCAACGTCATGGGTGGCCACCAGCACGCCGTGCCGGTCGGCCGCCAGCGCGCGCAGCGAGGCGACGAGCCGGGTCTTGGCGCCGTAGTCAAGTCCCCTTGTGGGCTCGTCGAGCAGCACCAGCGGCGGTGTTCCGGCCAGCACGATCGCCAGCGCCAGGGCCAGCCGCTGCCCCTCCGAGAGATCGCGCGGGTGGGTGCGTTCGTCGA